>NZ_DASRTS010000014.1:0-135254 GCF_035655815.1 Lysobacter sp. | reverse complement strand
TGGTCGCCGCCGCGGTGGTCGTGGGCGCGGCGCTGGCGACGTGGGCCTCGACCTACGGCGTCAAGCTGCAGCTCGACAACTTCGCAAAGTCGCTCTTCTATTACCTCTTCATGTATGGCGTTGGCCTGCGCGTGGGGCCCGCGTTCTTCAACAGCCTGAAGAAGGACGGCATCACCTTCACCATCCTCGCGGTGGTCTGCGCGGTGCTCGGCCTGGCGCTGGTGGTGCTGATGACGAAGTGGTTCGCACTGCCCGCCGGTTCGGCCGGCGGCATCCTGGCCGGATCGCAGACCATGTCCGCGGCCATCGGGACCGCCGAGATGGCCATGGAACAGGGCGCGTACAAGGTGCCTGCCGGTACCACGGCGGAACAGGTCTCCGGCATGATCGCGCTGGGCTACGGCGTGACCTACATCTGGGGCACGGTCGGCATCATTCTGATCTGCAAGTACCTGCCGCGCTGGTGGGGCGTGGATGCGCGCAAGGCGGCGCGCGAGTACGAGGAAGCGCACGGCGTGCGCAACGTGGACGATGCGGCGATGACCGGCTATCGCGGCGGTGGCCTGCGTGCATATCGGCTCGAGAACGTCGAGACGGCCGGCCAGAACATCGCGCAGTTCCGCGCGAAGTTCCCGCAGTACCGCATCGTCAACGTGCGGCGCGGCGAGGATTCGCTCGGTGCCGCGCCCGACCTGGTGCTGCGCAACGGCGACGTGGTGGCGCTGGGCGGACGCCTGGAAGACCTGACCACCAACCTCGGCCTGATCGGCGCGGAAGTGGACGATCCCAAGGCCCTGAACGTCCCGCTGGACCAGGCCGAGATCCTGGTCACCGAGAAGTCGTTCGTCGGCAAGCCGCTGAAGTCGCTGGCGGGGGAGGACTTCGCGGGACAGGTGCAGGTCACGCGTCTGGAACGTTCGGGCGAAGCGATTCCGGTTGGCGCCGAAACCGAACTCAAGCGGCTTGACGTGCTGTTCGTGACGGGCCTCAAGAGCGCGGTCGACAAGGCCGCCGGGCTGCTGGGCAAGGTCGCGCGCCCCAGCACATCGACCGACCTGCTGACGCTGTCGGGCGGCATGGTGCTGGGCCTGCTGATCGGCAAGATCAACGTGCCGGTCGGCGACTTCTCCGTGGGCCTGGGGAATGCGGGCGGCCTGCTGCTGTCGGGCATCCTGGTCTCGTCCATCGTGTCGCGCCTGCGCTACTTCGGCAGCACGCCCAATGCCGCGCGCAACATCCTGGAAGACCTGGGCCTGGTCACCTTCATCGCCATCGTCGGCATCAACGCCGGCGCCACGCTGCTGGAGCAGCTGACGGGTTCCATCGCGCTGAAGATCTTCATCGCCGGCTTCGTCGCGAGCACCGTCCCGCCTTTCATCACGTGGGCGATCGGCTACCACGTCTTCAAGATCAACCCGGCCGTGCTGATGGGTGGCGTGGCCGGATCGCGCTCGCATTCGGGGCCCGCGCGCGAGGCGGCGAAGGAGATCGACAGCACCGTGCCGTGGGTCGGATTCCCGGTCGGCTATGCGGTGTCGGGCGTGCTGTACACGGTGTTCGGCTACTTCGCCATGGTGCTGTCGCAATAGCGCAGGAGGCGACATGAATGCGAACCGCTCCCTGCCGGGCTGCGTGCTGTCGCTGTCGCTGGCCCTGCCCTTGCACGCGATGGCGCAGACCACCATGCCGGCGCAGGCCGACGAGGAAGACGACGTCTATGTCGAGCCGGAGCCCTCCTCCACCGAACAGGGGCAGACGCCCCTGAACGAGGCATTCGCGCCACGCGATCGCCAGCGGTGGATCCGCGAGACGCGACGCAAGGCGTTCCAGGACACCAAGTGGGACCTGCAGGTGCGTTCGTTCTACCTGGACCGCGAGAAGTACGACGACACCGGCAGCGAAGCCTGGGCGCTGGGCGGTTCGCTCGGCTTCAAGACGGGCTATTTCCGCGAACGGTTCGCCTTCGGCGCGACGGGCTACACCTCGCAGAAGCTGTACGGCCCCGAGGACCGCGACGGCACCTTGCTGCTGCGCCCCGGGCAGGAGGGCTACACCGTGCTCGGCGAGGTATACGGCGAGTTCCTGATCAACGAGGACACGCGCCTGAGCCTGGGCCGGCGCGGCATCGACACGCCGTACATCAACCGCAACGATGCGCGCATGACGCCCAACACCTTCCAGGCGATCACGCTGCAGGGTCTGTACGGTGGCGAGGATGGACGGCCCGAGTGGCGCGTGGGGGGCGGCTACTTCGACGAGATCAAGGAGCGCAACGCCGACGAGTTCGTCTCGATGGCGCAGGATGCCGGCGCGCCGGACGGCGTCGAGCGCGGCGTGTACGCGCTGGGCGCCAACTTCAAGATGGGCGACTTCCAGTTCGGCGCGATCGACTACTACAGCGACGACATCATCAACATCTTCTACTCCGAGGCGCGCTACGCGATTGCGCTGGCCGAGAAGGTGAAGCTGCAGATGGCGCTGCAGTACTCCGACCAGAGCAGCACCGGCGACGAGCTGCTGCGCGGCACCGACTTCTCGTCGGACCAGTGGGGCGCCAAGGTCGAGCTTGGCTATGGCGGCGCGCTGTTCACGGCGGCCTATACGCGCGCCGGCGGCGACACCAACATGCAGAACCCGTGGAGCGGCTATCCGGGTTACACCAGCGTGCAGGTGGAGGACTTCAACCGCGACGGCGAGGACGCGTGGCTGCTGCGCGTGGGCTACACCTTTCCGTGGATCAAGGGCGCTAGCATGTACGCGCTGTACGTGGACGGTTCCGACCCGCAATCGCCCACCGAGTACGCCAAGGACGAGTACGACGTGAACTTCCAGTGGGCCGTGCCCGACGGATTCCTGCAGGGCCTGATGGTGCGGCTGCGCTACGCGCACGTGCGCCAGGAAAGCCCGATCGAGTCGGACCTGGACGACTTCCGCCTGATGATCTACTACGACCCGCCCAGGCTCTGAACCCTTGCGCCGGGCCTGTGACGCGCGTTGGCGCGATTGATGCCGGACTCGGGCAGCCCTCCACGTTGGGCCAAGGGCCAATTGAGCTCCTCCGAGAACGGCGTAGAAGAAGCGGTGGGCGGGAATGGTGCGTCCCGTCGACACCATGAGGATTCGTTCCATGAACAAGCGGACGCTTGCGAAGTCGATGTCCCTCTCCGCCGCGCTGGCGCTCGTGCTGGCGCTGCCCGCCTCCGCCGCGGATGGCGACAAGAGCAAGATCAAGGGCCTGATCACCTCGGTGCAGGGCGACACCATCGTGGTAAAGGACGCGAACAACGTGGAGCAGACCATCACGCTCTCGCCGTCCACCACCTACAAGCGGACCAAGGGCCTGACCGGTGTCGTGCACGAGAAGGCGCAGCAGAGCGCGCTGATGCCCGGGCTGCCGGTCACGGTGGACGCGGTCGCCGCCGGCAGCGGCTTCAACGCGACCGAAGTGAGCTTCAAGTCGGAAGACTTCCGTACCGCGCAGCAGGTCCAGGCCGGGCTGGCGCCGACGACCGCGCGCATGAACGAGTTCGGCAAGTACGAGGCGCTGGCGACCACCGAAGTGCTGTTCGACTCCGGCAGCGACAAGATCAGCGACCAGGGCAGGTCCGACCTGGACGCCTTCGCCGCGAAGGCGAAGGAAACGCAGGATTACCAGGTCGTGCTGCAGGGTTTCACCGACTCCACCGGCAACGCCGAGGCCAACGAACGCCTGAGCGCACGTCGGGCCCATGCGGTCGCGAGTTACCTGCAGAAGCAGGCCGGGCTGCAGCCGGGTCGCGTGCGTGCCGGCGACGCCATGGGCGTGGCCGAGGATGCCGGCACAGGCAGCAACGCCGGCGCACGCAAGGTCGTGGTCAAGCTCATCGTCGACAAGGGCGTGCAGGCCGGCAAGTAACACGCAGGTATCGCGACGGCGGGCCGCCCCGCCTGCCGTCGCGCGAGTGGAGGCTTCCATGCGCATCGCGATGTTCAAGACGGCGTCCGCCGCATTGTTCCTGGCCAGCTTCGCCGCCGTGCACGGCGGCGCCCAGGCTGCACCCCTCCAGGCGCCCGGCACGCCTCCGGCGTCCGCGTCATCGGCATCGTCCGGGACCTTCACGCGCGAAGAAACTCGACCAGATGATGGCGCCCATCGCGCTGTATCCGGATTCGTTGCTCGCGCAGATCCTGATGGCCTCGACCTACCCCGGCGACGTTACCGACGCGGTGGCCTGGTCCAAGGCGCACAAGGACGCCAAGGGCGAGGACGCGGTGCGCCAGGCGGCGAACGAGCCTTGGGATCCCAGCGTGCAGTCGCTGGTGGCGTTTCCGCAGGTGCTGGCGGTGCTCTGGCAGGATCCGAAATGGGTGCAGCGCATGGGCGATGCCTTCCTGGCGCAACCCGATGCGGTGATGGAGTCTGTGCAGCGCCTGCGTCGCCAGGCCGATGCGGCCGGCAACCTGAAATCGACCGAACAGCAGAAGGTCAGCAAGGAGTCCGCGCCTCCGCCCGGCGCGACCGCCACCGGCACCGGCACGACCGTTCCGGCCGGCACACAGACCATCGTGATCGAACCGGCGGATCCGGAAGTGGTGTACGTGCCCAACTACAACCCCAGCGTCGTCTACGGCAGCTGGGCGTATCCCTCGTATCCGCCCTATTACTATCCACCGCCGGCGTATTACTACCCGGGCGCCGCGCTCTTCAGTTTCGGCGTCGGCGTGGCCGTCGGTGGCGCACTGTGGGGCGACCTCGACTGGGGCCACAGCGATATCGACATCGACGTGGACCGCTACAGCGAGTTCAACCGCAACACCAATCGCAACGTCAACCGCGACCAGATCAGCCGCGACGGCAAGTGGCAGCACAACGCCGCCAATCGCGACGGCGTGCCGTACCGCGATCAAGCCAGCCGCGAGCGGTACGGGCGCCAGCTCGACGGCGCCGGACAACGCGACGCAGCGCGCGGACGGGATCCCTCGCACGATGCCGCACGCACCGCCGAGCGTGATCGCGCGCGCCAGACGATGCAGCAGCGAGGCTTCGAAACACCCGCCGCGAGCAACCGCGAAGCGCAGCAGCGCGCCGGGCAGGCCTCGCGCGACTTCGACCGGTCGGGCGCCGCGGGCGGCAATAGGGTCGGCGCCGGCCAGGGCGACTTCCGTGGCCAGGGAAACGCGCAGGCGCGCCAGGGCGCACGCGACAGTGCCGGCCTGAACGGGCCCGGCAACAGCAGCGCCTTCCAGGGCGCGAGCAATCCGGCGATGTCGCGTAGCGATGCCGGCCGCGGCCATCGCAGCTACCAGCAGTCGCAGCGGCCCGCGGCTTCGCGCGGCGGCGGGCACCAGATGAGCCGTCCTTCGCGGCCGCCAATGCGCGGCGGCGGACGCCGGCGCTGAGCAGGAGAACGTCATGACCTCATCCGTCCGCTGGCTTGTCCTCGCCTGCCTCCTGCTGGCAGCCCCCTTGCAGGCGCAACAGGCGTTCCCCACGCCCGACGCGGCTGCCGAAGCGTTCGTCGCTGCGCTCGGAACGAAGACCGCCGACGAGGCGCGCCTGGCTGCGATCCTCGGGCCGCAGTGGGAGCAGGCCATACCGCGCGGCAGCGTCGACCGCGAGGACGTCGACGCCTTCCTCGAGCGCTATCGTGAGAAGCACGTCTTCCAGAAGACCGATGCCAACCACCAGACGCTGGCAGTCGGCAACGATGCCTGGACGCTACCGGTGCCGCTGGTGAAGAGCGCGAACGGATGGACCTTCGACCTGAAGGCCGGTGAACCCGAGATACGCGCACGCCGCATCGGCCGCAACGAACGTGAAGCAGAACAGGCGGTGCTCGCCTATCACGATGCGCAGATGGACTACGCGTCGGTCGATCGCAACGGCAACGGCGTGCTGGAGTACGCGCAACAATTCACCAGCACGGACGGCCGGCACGACGGTCTGTACTGGGACGACGACGGCGGTGAGGAGAGCCCGCTGGGCCCGCTGTTCGGCGATGAAACGCCGCAGGGTGAATGGCACGGCTATCGCTACCGCATCCTCACCGCGCAGGGGCCGTCCGCGCCCGGCGGCGCATACGACTACAAGCTGGGCGATGCGATGAGCCGCGGCTTCGCGCTGGTGGCGTGGCCGGCACGCTACGGCGATAGCGGCGTGATGACCTTCATGATCAGCCACGAAGGGAACATCTTCGAGAAGGACCTAGGCCCCGACAGCGACAGGCTGGCGCGGGCGATGACCAAGTTCGACCCTGACAGCAGCTGGAAGGAAGTGGAAGCCACGACGACCGCAGCCGCACCAGCGCGGTGATCACGAGGGCGTGCATCGACACGCCGCGTCAGCAGGAGACTGCCCCATGAAGATCCACTCCGCCTTTCTCGCCCTCGCCCTGTGCTGCATTGCCGGCACGGCGGCCGTCCATGCACGGCAGGACGCCGGCGTCGATGCGAAGGCGACCCGCGCCCTGTCGCAGATCGGCGAAAAGCTGCGCAGCCTTCGCCAGTACACGGTCACGGCTGCGTTGCAGACCAGGGCACCGCTGGCATCGGGGCAGTACAAGGAATTCAGCGGTACCGCGAACTACCAGGTGCGCACGCCCGACCATCTTCGCGCACAGGTCCGCGGCGTGGGCTTCGACCGCGACATCTATTACGACGGCCGCACCATCACCGTGTTCTCGCCTGAAAAGAACACATACGCCCGCATCGATGCGCCCGGCACGCTGTCCACGCTGGTTGCGCAGGTCGAGCAACGCACCGGCTTCACGATGCCCATCGCGCAGCTTTTCAGCTGGGACGATCAGGCGCGCCTGCTGCAGGGTGCCGAGCGCGCCAGCTACTCCGGCGAGGCGCTGGTCGGCGGCCGCAAGTGCGCGCACTACTCGTACAAGAAGGCCGGCATTGCGTGGGAGGTGTTCGCCGACGCGCAGCACCTGCCCTGCAAGCTCGCCTTCGTCGACACACGCGACCCCGGCCTGCCCGGCTACAGCGGGGAGCTGAAGTGGTCCGAAGGCGCCACGCTGCCGGACTCGACCTTCGTGTTCACGCCACCGGCTGGTGCGCGTGAAGTCGCCTGGGACCAGTTCCATGCCGGTGGCAAGTAGGACGCTGCCGCCCGATTACTCCGCCAACGACGGATGCGGACGGTCGCCTCAGGGCCGCACCATGACCTTGATCGACTCGCGCGCATCCATGGCGCGATAGCCGTCGGGTACCTGTTCGATGCCCACCTCGCGATCGAACACGCGACCCGGTTCGATGCGGCCTTCCACTACGTCGGGCAGCAGCTCGTCGATGTAGGCGCGAACGGGCGCGGGGCCGCCGGTGACGGTGATGTTCTGGTAGAAGCCCTGCTGCGCAAGCGGGATCACGTCGTAGTGCGGAACACCCACGCGTCCGATCGCGCCACCGGGGCGCACGATGCCCATCGCGGTTTCCATGGACTGCGCGGAACCGACGCATTCCAGTACGGAGTGCACGCCGAAGCCACCGGTCAACGCACGAATGCGCTCCACTGCGTCCTGGCCGCGTTCGCTGACCACGTCGGTGGCGCCGAACGCCTTCGCCAGTTCGATGCGGTCACCGTGTCGTCCCATGATCACGATCTGCTCGGCGCCCATGCGCCTGGCTGCGATCACGCCGCACAGGCCGACGGCGCCATCGCCGATCACCGCGACACGCTTGCCAGGCTGCACGCCCGCGCCCAGCGCGGCGTGGTGGCCGGTCCCCATCACGTCGGACAGCGTCAACACCGAGGCCATGAGGGCGTCGTCCGCGGGCGCCGGCAGCACGTACAGTGTCCCGTCCGCCTGCGGGATGCGTACCGCCTCGGCCTGCGCGCCCGGCGTCTGTACGCCAAAGAATCCGCCCCGTTCGCAGGAAGTATTCAGGCCTTCCTCGCAGAACTGGCACGAGCCGTCCGAGAAGGCGAACGGCATGATCACGAAGTCGCCCCGCTTGACGCGCCGTACCTCCGGGCCGACGTCCTCGACGACGCCGACGGCCTCGTGCCCCATGCGCTGCCCGCTTTCCGATGGTTCCATGAGCTTGTAGGGCCACAGGTCGCTGCCGCAGATGCAGGCACGCGTGACGCGGACGATCGCGTCGGTGGGTTGAACGATGGCGGCGTCGGCGACGTCCTCGATGCGGACGTCGCCGGCGCGATACATGATGGTGGCGCGCATGTCGGGCTCCTGCCGGGGGATGACGAGCTGGTGGGCCCGCACCGTATTGTTCGTCGGTGGCGTGTTCCATCCACGTGACAGCCCTGCGTCCTGGACCGCATGCGTCCATGCGGCAGTGGCGCGCCCGCCCATGGCGACCGGAAGGCCATCGATCAGGCAATTGAGACTCGAATGCCCATAGGCCGCGTCAATGAGGTGACCGGGCCGACCGAGTGCGAGGCGACCTGGCATTCCGCGACTGCAACCACGTCTGTTGCCGCGTGCGTCAAACCACGAGCCGGCCGCTGATCACGCCATGCAACGCGGTCAAGGCGGCGAGGCATACGAGGATCAACGTCGCCATCTCGCCACGACCCAACGGCTGGCCTGCGCGCCGCCGCGACAGGTAGTACAGGATCGATCCCGGCGCATAAAGCAGCGTCGCGAACAGCAGGTAACGCGTACCGCTGAACGCCAGCATGAGTGCGGCGTAAGTCGTTGCAATGGCGCCGCACACGAGTCGTCGGCCGCGATGGTCTGAGCCATCGCCGGCGCCATCGGCCCGAGTCGCGGAGAGCTTGAAGCCGTATGCACCCACCAGCAGGTAGGGCACCAGCGTCATCGCGCTGGTCATCTTCAGGGCCAGAAGAAACGCGTATTCGGCGAACCACGTGACCAGCAGGAACGCCTGGATCAGCGAGTTGGTCAGCCACAGCGCCGCAGACGGTACACCGCGGCTGTTTTCAGCGGCCAGCGCCGCGGGCATGGTGCGATTTCGTGCCGCCGAGTGCAGCACTTCCGCGGCCAGCAACGACCACGACAGGTAGTTGCCCAGCACCGAGATCAGCAGGCCCACGCTGACGAACACGCGTCCCCATGGTCCGACCACGGCCTCCATCACGCCCGCCAGCGACGGGGTCGGCAACGCGGCCAGCTCGGGGCGTAGCAGGATGCCGTACGAGAACATGGTGACCATCACCATCAGGCACAGCACGCCGACAAAACCCAGCACCGTCGCCAGGCCGACATCCTCACGTCGTCGCGCGTAGCGCGAGTACACGCTGGCGCCCTCGATGCCGACGAACACGAACACCGTGACCAGCAGCGTTGACCTCGCCTGCCCCACCACGCTGGACAGGCCGGGTGCGTCGCCGCCCCACAGGTTCAGCGCAAACACGTCGCGCCGGAACCCCATGACCGCCACGAACAGGAACGTGGCAATGGGCACCAGCTTGGCGATGGTGGCGATGGTGTTCAGCGCCGCGGCTTCGCGAATGCCATTGAGCAGCAGGAAGTGCACGCCCCATAGCAGCAGCGATGCGGAGGCGATCGCCAGCGGCGTCGTTCCGTCGCCGAACACCGGGAAGAACTGGCCGATGGTTGCCTTGATCAGCACCAGGCAGGCCACGTCCGCCAGGCAGCAACCGATCCAGTAGCCGACCGCGGAAAGGAAGCCCGCGTAGTCGCCAAAACCCGCCTTGGCGTATGCGTAGATACCCGAATCCAGGTCCGGTCGGCGCCGGGCCAGGTCCTGGAACACGAACGCCAGCATCAGCATGCCAATGCCGGCGACGAGCCATGCGAGCATCGCGCCGAGCACGCCGCTCGCGCGCGCGAATGCGCCCGGCAGCGCGAAGATGCCGGAGCCGATCATCGACCCCACTACCAGCGAGATCAGCGCCGCGAACGAAAGCGTCTGGCCGCGTGGCGCGTTCATGGACCCTCTCGCGCGCGTCCGGCGCGCCGGTCAGATCAGCGGCGCAGCGACGTCAGTAATCCACCGCGTCGCGGATGATCGGGCACGTCATGCAGTGGCCGCCACCGCGTCCGCGTCCGAGCTCGGCACCGACGATGGTGATGACCTCGATGCCCTGCTTGCGCAGCAGCGTGTTGGTGAACGTATTGCGGTCGTACGCATACACGACGCCGGGCGACGCGCACACCAGGTTGGCGCCGCTGTCCCATTGCGTGCGCTCCTGCTGATACGCGGTGCCGCCGGTCTCGACGACACGCAGTTGCTTCAGGCCCAGTGCTTCGGCTACCACGTCCACGAAGGGCTTGTTCTCGCGATGCAGCTCGATGCCGCTGGGATGGTCGCTGGGCCGGTACGAGAACGTCCGCACCTGGTTGATGAACTCCGGCGCGAGCAGCACGAGGTCGCGATCGGCGAACGTGAACACCGTGTCCAGGTGCATCGCCGTGCGCATCTTCGGGATCACGGCCACGATCACGCGCTCCGCCGCGCCCTTGGCGAACAGCGCCGCCGCCAGCTGGCTGATTGCCTGCCGCGACGTACGCTCGCTCATGCCGATGAGCACGTTGCCCTTGCCGATCGGCATCACGTCGCCACCTTCCAGCGTGGCCAGCCCATGGTCGCCGAGCGGATCGCCCCACCACACGTTTACCTTGCCGGCAAAGTCCGGATGGAACTTGTAGATGGACGTGGCGAGGATGGTTTCCTCGTGGCGCGCGGGCCAGTACAGCGAGTTCAGGGTCACGCCGCCGTAGATCCAGCATGTGGTATCGCGCGTGTAGAGCGTGTTGGGCAGCGGCGGAAGCAGGTATTCCGTCTGGCCGACGGCTTCATGCACCACCTTGAGCACGTCGCCGCCGAACTTCTCTGGAAACTCCTCGATCGACAGGCCGCCGATGAGGGTCTCGGCCAGCGTGCGCGCATCCAGGCTGTCCAGGTAGCTGCGGATCTCGTCGACCAGTCCCAGGCCGACCTGGTTGGGCACCACCTGGTTGTCCAGGATCCAGCTTTTCGCTTCCGGCATCGCCACCGTTTCGGCGAGCAGGTTGTGCATCTCGACCACGTCGATGCCGCGGTCGCGCATCTTGGTCACGAAGTCGAAGTGGTCGCGCTTGGCGTTCTCCACCCAAAGCACGTCGTCGAACAGCAGGCGGTCGCAGTTGGTGGGCGTCAGGCGCTGATGCGCGCGACCCGGCGAACACACCATCACCTTGCGCAGTGTTCCCACCTCCGAGTGAACGCCGAACTTGACGTCTGCAGCCGTGGCCATGTCGGGCCTCCCTTCGCGGTTTTCAGATGGTGATGTAGCCGGTGGCGAGCCAGTAGACGCCGACGACCGCGCCCAGCGCGGCGGCCACGAAGGTCACCCAGTCGGACACGCGGGCGAATACGGGCAGGCCCTGCTCGCGTCGTGCCCAGACGTAGAGGATGGTCCCGGGCGCATACAGCACGGCAGACAGCACGATGAACTTCACGCCGCCCGCATACAGCAGGAAGATCGTGTAGATGGTGGCCAGCACGGTGATGACCAGATCGCGTCCGCGCTCCTTCGGCCGGATCGCGTCGTAGGTCTCGCGGCGCCGCACGATCATCAGGCCATAGGCGGCGACCAGCAGGAACGGGATCAGCGACATCGCGCTGGTCAGGTTGAGCATCAGGCTGAAGGCATCACGCGACCAGTAGGTGCTGATCACGATCAGCTGCACGACGAGATTGGTCGCCCACAGGGCGGCGGCGGGCACCTTGTTGCGGTTCTCGGTGGCGAACACCTTCGGCATGTCGCGCGTCCTGGCCGCGGTGAACAGCACCTCCGCGCAGATCAGCGACCAGGCCAGGTACGCGCCAAGCACCGACACCATCAAACCGATGCTGACGAACACCGCGCCCCAGTGCCCCACCACCGCTTCCAGCGCTGCGGCCATCGACGGCTGGCGCATGCCGGCAATGTCGGATCGCTCCAGCACCGCGTACGGCAGCAACGTCACCAGCACCATCAGCGTGGTCACGATGAAGAAGCCGCTCAGCGTCGCGACGCCGACGTCCTCGCGCTTCTGTGCGTAGCGCGAGTAGACGCTCGCGCCCTCGATGCCCAGGAACACGAACACGGTGACGAGCATGGTCGCGCGCACCTGTTCGAACACGCTGTCGGTCAGGTCGCCGCCGTAGAAGTTGTAGCGGAACATGTCCGCCTTGAACATGAAGGCCAGGATGACGATGAACACCACGATCGGGATGACCTTGGCGATCGTCACGATCTTGTTGATCGCCGCGGCCTGCTGCACGCCGCGCAGGATCATGAAGTGGAACGCCCAGATGCCCAGCGAGGCCACGACGATGGCGATGAGCGTGTTGCCGTCGCCGAACACCGGGAAGAACGCGCCCAGCGTGGACTTGATCAGCACCCAGTACGACACGTTGCCGATGCAACTGCCGATCCAGTAACCGAAAGCGGAGAGAAACCCCGGATAGTCGCCGAACCCTTCCTTCGCGTAGGCGAAGACGCCTGCATCGAGTTCGGGCTTGCGCTCGGCCAGCGCCTGGAAGACGCGCGCGAGCATGTACATGCCGGTGCCGGCGATCAACCATGCGATGACCGCACCGAACGGCCCCGTGGCACCCGCGAACGTCCGCGGCAGCGAGAAGATGCCCGCACCCACCATGCCGCCCACCACCATGGCGGTCAGTTGGGCCCGTGACATCTTCTGACCAGCAGCCATCTCAACGTCCTGTTAGGGCAGCGGCAGTGCCAGCGGACGATGGCGCGCAATGCGTCATGGTGTCGTGAAGAAAACGTCGACGCGTCGCGAGACGTTCGTGAGTGCGTGCCGCGTTTTCAGTCCACCTCATCGCATTCTTCACCTGGGCGTTCACCTGTTCTTTACCGCGCTGCCCGCCTGATAGCCGCGCGATCCCTTCCGCCTGCTGGGCGGAAATTCCGAGCGTGGCGGCATGGAGGAGCCATGCGACGTCCCTATCGAACCGGCAACGGGTTCCGCGTCGTCCAGGCACGGTGCGCCGCATGCGCCGTACTGCTGGCCAGCATGTCGCTGCTCCACGCGCAGGAAGACACGCTGGGCGCGGCCGAGGCGATGGTGAAGAATCGCCAGTACGGTCAGGCTTACGAGCTGCTTGCACCGATGGGGTCCTCGCGCGCCGACGATGCGCGGTTCCTGTACCTGCTGGGCCGTGCCGCGCTCGGTGCGGGCGACGCCGAACGCGCGCGGGTGGCGCTGGAGCGCAGCATCGAGCTGGACCCCGACAGCGCCGCCACGCATCTCGCGTTGGGCCGCGCCTATCACGCGCTAGGCCAGCACGCGAACGCGCGCAACCAGTTCGAGATCGCGATCCATTTCGAGGATCTTCCGCCGGACCTGCTGACTCAGGTGGACATCTACGAGGAGGCTGCGCGTGAAGCCCTGGAGGAAGGCCGCCGCACCACGATGTTCGGCTACGCGGCCACGGGTATCGGCCGGTACCGCGTGAACTCCACCCGCGGAACGAACGCTTTCGGAGGCGGCGACCGGCGCGAGACGTTCTACAACCTGCGCGTCGGCGGTGGCCTCAACCACGCGCTCAGCGACCGCTCGTCGATCGACGCGACGCTGGACTACCGGCATCGCGAGTACGACGAAGGCTCGCGCGACGACCGCGACCTGCGCTGGAGCCTCGCGGCGAACCGCACGCTGGACGACGCGAACGTGGCAGGCGGCTTGCGCGGTCGTGTCAGTTACCGGGGTGATGGCGACTACCGCAACGACATCGCGGGATTCGTCGAGTACAACCGCAATGTAAGCCTGCAATCGCAGCTCAACCTGGGACTTTCGGTGCAGCGTCGGCGGTATCCCGACGGTCCACTGCGTGCGCGCAGTCGCACCACCAGCCTGGCGACGGTGGGCTGGTCGCAATCGTTCGCCAATGGCGCTGGAAGCTTCGGCTTCACCGCGCATGGCGGGCGCAACACCGCGACGTCGCGTCCGGACGGCGAATCCGACGTGTACGGCGCCACCGCGAACCTCGACTGGACGTTCGGCGACACGCTGGATGCCTTCGTCTACGTCTGGTGGGAACGCGACGCCTACAACACCGACCGCGTGCACTTCCACCCGGATGCGCTGGACGAAGGGGTGATCCTGCGACGCAAGGACAACCTGTACGAAGGCGGCGTTGGACTGGTGTGGGAGTTCGCACCAGGCTGGTCGCTGCGGCCGGAGCTGCTCTACATCCGCGACCAGAGCAACGTGGTCGGCTTCAACTACAGCTCGACGGAAGCGTGGATCAATGTGCGAAAGGGGTTTTGACCGCTACGCGTGGCTGGCGATCTGCGGCCTGGCCGCGGCGCTAGGGTCGTGCGCGCATGCGCCGGCCGACCCGCGTGGGCGCCTCGCCCACTATCGTGCGCATGCGGGCAGCCCCGTCACTGGTTTCGACTACGTCCGCAACATGCGCTGGGAGGCATTGGGCGACCAGGCACTGGCCGTGTGGCCGCGACGCGACAGCGGCTTCCTGGTGGAGATGGCGTCGCCCTGCCCCGGGCTCGACGAGGCACGGTCGATCCAGATCAGCCACGCCGACGGACGCGTCCGATCCCGCGTGGACGGCGTACGCGTGGCCTCGATGCCGGGTTCCCGACCGATGCAGCGCACGCCCTGTCCGATCCTGCTGATCACGCCGATCCTGCAGTCCGCCGCATCGGGCAATCTTCGCCCAGTCGATGACGCGGACGCAGCCACGCCAACGCAACCTGCGCAGGAACCCGAATGAGCCTTCACCGCCAGCCGTATCCTCTGACGCCCCGGCATCGGGGCGCGTCACAACGTTTCGCGATGATCGCCATCGTGATTGCGGCCATCGTCGCGATCGCTGTGTTCGCACTCTACGACCGGCATGCCGGTCAGTCGGAATCGCGGGCGGGCCTGCTCGAACGCGGCATGTCGCCGGGTCATCGCATGCTCAACGAGGAAGCCGGGCGCACGTTGCCGTCCAACGCGCCGCGCATCCAGCGCGCCGACGCACTGCTCACGCGCGCGTCCGCGCGCTTCCGCACGAGCAAGGACCAGGTTGCCGAACTGGCGCTGCAGACACGCAACGCCATCGCGAAGGAACGTCCCGAAGACGTCATCGACGTCCTGGATGCCGTGCTGTTCGCCACGGACGGTCTGCCGGCGGGACGAGTGCCTCCACTCGCGCCGATCCTGGCCGCTTACGCGAAGATCAGGATGGACGGTGGCAGCGTGGTAGCGGCCCGCAACGTGGCGCGCTCCTTCGCGGAACTGGCCGCGAAGGACATGCCGCCGTCCTGACGTTTCCGCACTACCGGCGGAACCAGCCACGCCGCAACGCGGCGATGCGCCCGAAGTACAGCGCGAACAGGACGCCGATGCTGACGATCAGGATCAGCGCGGTCACACGCAGCCACTCGCCACGCGCGGCGCGCAGGCGCTCGCCACTGGCAACCTGTTCGAGTTCCGCGACGCAGGCGGCATCGGCCATCTCGTTCTGGCGCGTGGCGCTGTACACGGCGCCCGCCCGGCGTGCTTCCGCAACCTCGCCCGTGCGCTGCGACAGTCGGTCGGCGTCCGTTCCCCGTGCGGTACGCGCCTGCCGGCGCTCCAGTTCGCGGCGGGCGGCGGAACGTGTCAGCGGCTCGTCGAGGTCGGTACAACTGGCGACGGTGCCCGTGGACCGGGCCGTCGGCCAGTCCGGGATCCGGTACACCGCCACCAGCGCCAGCACGGCACCGATCGCGATCCACAGCATGGTCCTGTACATGGCTTCCTCCTTGCTTGCGGACTCACTCGTCGGGATGGACGCGCCGCGTGGAATCACCGGTCAGCAACACTGACCAACGCCGCGCCTGCGGATGGTGTTCGGCAAAGGTCATCAGTGCGATCAGCACCGGCACGCCGATGAACGCGCCAGCGATTCCCCACAGCATGCTCCACAGGAACACGGCAAACAGCACCAGGAACGGCGAGATCGACAGCTGCTCCCCGGCGATGCGCGGCTCCAGGTAACTGCCCAGCAGGAACTGCACCAGGTTCAATCCCACGAAGATCGCCAGCGGCACCACGAAGCCGTCGAACTGCACGAATGCGAACAGCGTCGGCAGCATCGTGGCGAACAGCGGTCCCAGGAACGGGATGAAGTTGAGCGCGAAGGCGATCACGCCCCACTCCAGCGCCAGGTCGATTCCCAGCGCGTAGGTGACCGCCCACACGCCCAGGCCGGTGGCGGCACTCATGACCGCGCGGATGGCCATGTAGTGCTGGAACTTGCCGGCGGTCGCACGGCACGCGGACACGATACCCACCTTGCTCGCGCGCACCAGCTTCCTCCGTGCGACGTCCACCTCCAGCAGCCCCAGCACGACGAACACCAGCGCGATGACGACGAAGCTGGCGACGTACTGCAGGCCCGCGCCGAGTCGCTGCAATGCGCCGAGCAGCCAGCGCGGGTCGAAGTTGTGGACGAACTCGCTGGCCAGGTACAGGCCATGACCTTCCAGCCATGTGTCCACGCGCTGGTACTGCGCCTGGAACGAGGCGGCGTTGGCGATGGCCCACTGCACCGCGCGATTGAGCCCCCACAGCACCAGGCTGGCCATGGCGATCGTGACGATCGCCGTAACGACCACGGTGACGAACATGGCGAGCACGCGCGGCATTCGGTTTTCCAGTGCGCGCTGCAGCGGCCAGACGATGGCGACGATGAAGATCGCCAGGAACACCGGCGCGAACAGCGATCGTCCCAGGTACAGCGCAGCCAGGATCACGAACACCGCGCTCGCGGCCAGCAAGGGCACGACGGTGCCCAGCGGGTGTGACGAAGACGCGGGCACGCGGTCGTCAGAAGGCGGCTTCGAGGTAGGCATAGATGTAGTTGGAACCGCCGTCCACCGTGCCGAGCAGCTCCGAGCTGGCAAAGATGCCCGAGCGATGCGACACGGCAAAGCCGAAGTAGACGTCGTGCCAGCGCGGATTTCCGAACAGGTCGCCCACGCTGATGTCGATGCTTGGCTCCAGGTAGTTGAGCAGCTTGGACGTGTTGCGCTCGCGCTGCGCCTGCGTGGTGACTTCCGTGTACGGAACGCGCTCGGCATACGACAGGCCGATGCCGAAGCCCACGCGCGTGGTCAGCCGATGGCTCCACGGAAAGCCGTACCAGAAGCCTTTCATGTAGGCGTCGATCTGCCAGCTGTCGGGCTGGTAGCCCTTCTCGTCGTGACGCAGCAGGCCCACGTAGCCGATGAGATCCAGCGGCCATCCATTGAGCCGCGATACGAATGGGCGGCCGACGTGCACGCCGTAGATGTCGGTAGGGTCGTCGTCGTTCAGGCTCACGCACTGGAGGGTCATGATGCGAACCAGGTGGCAGCCGTCGCCACTGTCGCGACCGTAGAAGACCTTCACGTAGGTCGGCGCGGTGTCCTCGTCCCAGCGCACCTGACCGTTGCCGAAATCGTAGGCCGCGCCGGCCATCACGCCCCATTGCAGGTCGTCGTCCACCACCGGGCTGTTGCGGATCTGCGAGGAGAGCTTGGTGACGTAGGCGCCGCCTACCAGACTCCAGTGGGTGAAGATCCGATACTGCCCGTACAGCCCCAGCGTTGCGTTCACGCCGTCGCCGGCGTCGTAGGCGGGACGATCCTCGCGCTGCTCCAGCGGCCCGACGCCGTAGTAGTAGTCGTTGAGGTCGGCGCTGCGCCAGGACAGCAACGCCACCGGCTGCAGCCGCCAGCGCTCGGCCTGCACGGTGTACGAGTAGCCCGCGCGCACCTCGGTGCCATGCGACAGTCCGGCGATGTCCTGGCGCACGCTCACGTCCCATCGCGATGCACCCTGCTGGCGATAGAAGCGTGCGCCAAGATCCACGCCGGTGTTGCGCACTTCCATTCCTTCCAGCGACAGCGGCTGTTCGTCCTCGGGAAACCCTTCCAGTCGACGCTCGACGAACGCCTCCACGCCCATCGTGTCGTCGCGCCACACGCGCACGCCGGCCTCGTTGGTACGCAGAAAGAAGCGCTCGCCTTCGTACATGTACAGAGGAAGGAAGTCCTCGCGCGTCCCGCCGTCGCGGTACGGCGACGACTCGGCGCGAATGACGAAGCCGAGGCCGGCGCTGCCGGGTTCTTCCAGCAGGGTGCCCATCAGCGCGTCCTGGGCTTGCGCCTCCTTCGCCATTCCGACGAGCGCGACGAGCACCAGGGATGCGAGGACAATGCGGGACGGCGGCCGCCGCATCCGCTGCGCAACTGAGGGACACAGACTCGCGGGCACCGTCATGGCATCGCCCTCACCTGCACTGAGCGCCGCATGCGCAGCGGTCCTCGCGCGCACGATTCTCGCGACGTTCGTTCATGCGGTGTCGCAGGCATGTGAAGGCGGTGTCGTGGCAGGTGACCTGCTTGGCATGTTTTTCACCATGATTTCACCCGACGCGGAGTATTCCGGCGTTTGGTAGGCGTTATCGATTGTGGAGCCGGTGCGAACGCCGGCAACGTCATGGAGGCACCGCAATGAAACGCAACGCAGCCAGCATCACCTGGTTGGCACTGGGGCTTGGCATCGCTTCCGGCTGTGCAACGCACAGTACGCCGACCACGTTCAACCGCACCGAAGTCGGGGCCGCACGCAGCGTCGAATGGGGCACCATTCGCGGCCTTCGCGACGTCACCATCCAGAACGACTCGCGCGGCGTCGCCACCGCAACGGGCGCGGTGCTCGGCGGCATTGCCGGCAGCACCATCGGTAGCGGCACGCGCGCGAATACCGCCGGTGCCGTCGCGGGCGCGGCGGCGGGCGGTGCGGCAGGCAACGCGATGGCCCGTGGTTCGCGGCCGGGCGTGGAGATCACCGTCGAGCTGGAATCCGGCCGCACCATCGCGGTGACGCAGGACGGTTCGAGCCAGCAGTTCCGCGTCGGCGATCGCGTGCAGGTCAGTTCCGACGGAACCACCACGCGGGTCACCCGCTAGCGCCCGAAATGCGGATGCGCCGGTCATCATGCATGGCCTGCGATGACAACAAACGACCACCGGATGGTTGCCCGATGATGCGCCACGCCCCTCTCCTCCTGCTCGCGCTGGCCGTGATCGCGGCCTGCTCGCACGGCCCCACCCTCACCACGCAGGAACGCCTGGACCTCTATCGCCAGCACTCCGGCGCACCCGTGCTGTCGTTCCGCCTGGAACGCATGACGGGCACGCAGCAGTGGACGCCACTGGGCGATCAAGCGCTGGCGGTATGGTCCAGCGCCAACCGCGGCCATCTGCTGGAGCTGCGCAACCGCTGCCCCGGCATGCTCTCCGCGGGTGGCATCGCGATCACCAACTCGCTGGGCCAGGTCACTGCGCGGATGGACAGCGTGGTGCCGCGGCGCGTGGGTGCTTCCGGCCTGTCGTGCCGCATCGATACGATCCGGCCCATCGACGGTCGCGCGCTGCGCGAAGCCAAGCGCGAGCTGCGCGACGCGCAGATCATCGATCGCAGCCAGGCTCCGCCCGAAGCCGAAACTCCGCAGTCGTAAGCCGGATCATCCGCCGCCTTCGTTCTCGTCGCGTGCCAGTTCCGCGGCGCGGCGCTCGTCCAGCACGCGGCCAAGCCGCGCCAGGTCCTGGGGCGACCAGCCTTCCACGCCCGTGACCAGCCTCCATGCCGCGACGTAGTGCGACGGCGCATACACGTGGCCGTAGCCCATCGGCGCACCGTTCGCCAGCATCATGTCCAGCGTCAGCTGCATGGTCGAGACCACGGGATACCAGCGCATCTGCGGTGCGACGTCCGGGCCTCGCACCGGGTACAGCCATGCCGGTGCATGGAACAGATCGCGGTGATCGAAGAAGGTCACGGCGTCGCTGGCGTACTGCAGGTACACCACGCGCATCGGGCCCCATGGCGCGTTGTCCGGAACCGGCGTGCCGTGCTGGTTCATGAAGCGCACGAACGCGCCGTCGCGGAACTCCGGCAGCCATGCCAGCGAGCCCGGGTTGCGCTCCGCGGTGAGGCGCCGCCACTCGCGCGCGGCGAATGGCGGGCCGCTCCACAGCGCACCATGCGGTGGGTCGCCCAGCACGTCGAACAGTTCGAGCGAGCGCTCCGAGTTCATCGCGCCGAGGCTCAGGCCGTGCAGGTAGAGCTTCGGCCGCCGCTCCCGCGGCAAGGTGCGCCAGTATCCGTACACGGCCTGGAACAGCGCCCGCGACGTTTCCTCGCCGTACTCGGGCTGGATCAGCAGCGACAGCGGACTGGAGAGGTACGAGTACTGCATCGCCACGCTGGCCACGTCGCCGCGATGGAGGTACTCCACCGCATCGATGGCGGCGGGATCGACCCAGCCCGTGCCTGTGGGCGTGATGACGATCAGCACCGACCGCGAGAAGCCGCCGACGCGCTTGAGTTCCTCCAGTGCGAGCTGCGCCCGGTCGCGCGCCGAATCCGCGGACGGCAAGCCCACGTACACGCGCAGGGGCGTCTGTGCGGGTGCGCCGGCGAGGTTGGCCACCCCCTCCGCCGTCGGTGCGCTGGACACGAAGCGGCGCCCCATCCGTCCGAGGTTTTCCCAAGCCACCAGCGAGTTCGGACTGCCGGTGCGGTAGGTTTCCTGCGGTGGCGCCATGTCCGGCGGAATCAGCGCATCGGCCTGCTGGAACGACGAATCGATCAGCCGCAGCGCGACACGCAGCACCACGTTGTTGCTCAGTACCAGGACCAGAACGATGACGGCGCCCACGCCCAGCACGTTCGCGACGCGTCGCGGCAGCACCTTTGCCAGTCCACGCGAGAAGCGCGCCGACAACAGGCGCAGGAGCCTCGCAGCCGCGAGCAGCAGTGCGAACACCAACAACGAGATAGCGCCGACCTCGAGTGAGTCCGATCCGTCCGCCGCCGGCATGCTGAAGACGGCACGCACATGGTTCTGCCAATGCGGCGCGCGCCAGAGCGCCCACACCACCAGTACCAGGCAGATGACGTACAGCGGGTCCTTCGTTCGCGGCGTGAGGCTGCCCCGCGACGGCGGAAGTTCCAGGTAGGCCCACAGCCAGCGGACAAAGACGCCGAATGCGTATCCCGCCGCAAAGCTCAAACCGGCCAGCAATCCCTGCATGGCGGTCGTACGCGGAATCAGGCTGGGAGTGAGCGACGCGACCAGGAACAACGAGCCAAGCAACAGCCCAGCCGGCGAAAGCGGTCGCGCCAGGCGCGCCTGCGCCGCGGCCTGCGACCACGTGCGACTGGCGAAGCCGTACCGATCCGTCGTTGCCCCGTGCATGGCCTCCGCTTCGCATGCATTCGCCGTCGGCGACAACCCAGGGCGTGCCGTGTGACACGCGCTCCCTTCAGCTCCGGCATCCTAGGTCGACGCGGAGTGACGATGCCGTGATTCCCCGGTGAAATACCGGACCATGAAAACCTGCAGCTACGCGACGTCTCCCCGCAACGTCTTGCTCATGAAGATCCGCTCGTGCGCGTCCGGATATCCGGGAAGGCGGGCGAAACAGCGATAGCCGTGGCGACCATAGAACGCCTCGGCCTGCCAGTCGAAGGTATCCAGTCGCGCCGAGTGCGCGCCCAATTCGCGCGCACGGCGCTCGCATGTCTCCAGCAAGGCCGAGCCCAGGCCGCGCCCGCGTTCGGCATCGTCGACCCAGAGCACGTGAATCTCCAGCCAGCCCAAGGCGACTTCCGCGACGAGGCCACCGACCAGCTCACCGTCGGCACCTTTCGCCACCAGATGGATGGGCGTGAAGCGGATGACGCCGACGGCGCGATGGTTGAAGGCCTGCAGCGAAGCGCAGACGGCCTGCGCTTCCGCATCGGTGGCATCGACGATGCTGGTCATGGCTGGGCAACGAGGCACAAAAGAACGCGGATGTTACCTGACGCGACCCGCCAGACCAGATCGCGCGATTGCCATTCCCGCGCTGTCATGAAGTGAGCGTACAGGCGCTTCGACCCGAACCGCGTTACGCTCGGTGCCGCTACGCCCTTTGCAGCGCATCCCTCCATCCAGGCAGGTGATCCAATGCTCGAACTGATCAAGGCGATTGGCACCGGGCTGGCGATGCTGCTGCCGCTAGCGAACCCGCCGACGACCGTGGCAATGCTGCTCGCGCTGTCCAGGGGCATGACCGAACGCGAGCGCAACCGGCAGGCGTTCCTAGCCTCGTGCTACGTGTTCGCCATCATGACCGTGGCCTTCTATGCCGGGCAGGCGGTGATGAACGTGTTCGGCATCTCGATCTCCGGCCTGCGCATCGCCGGCGGCATGATCGTCGCCTACATCGGCTTCCGCATGTTGTTTCCGGCCGAATCGGTCGAGCACGTGCCCGAAGCGGAACATCGTGCCGAAGAGCTGCGCGATCACACCAAGAGCGACATCGCGTTCATTCCGCTGGCCATGCCCACCACCGCGGGCCCGGGCACCATCGCGCTGATCATCAGCACCGCCGCGGCAATGCGCGACGAACAGCCGTTCACGCCGTGGGTGATGATGGCGGCGCCCGTGATCACGTTCTTCGTCGCTAGTGCGGTGCTGCTGCTGTGCATGCGCAGCGCCGGCACCATCATCCGGCTGCTGGGCCAGAGCGGTGTCGAGGCGTTCTCGCGCCTGATGGGCTTCGTGCTGGTCTGCATGGGCGTGCAGTTCGTCATCAACGGTGTGCTGGACATCGTCGAGGACTTTCCCGGAGTGAGCTGACGGCTCACGTCCGGGCTGCGAAACGCCAATCACTCGACCGCGGGAAACTCCGCCAGCTTCACGCCATCGACTTCCTCGACGCGATCGAGGCGCACCGTCTCGCCGGTATCCAGCGACAGGAAGTCCGCGCCGTCGCGCGCGAACACGTCGGTGATGACCGCATCCCGCTCCTGCTGCGCGCCGGCCTCGTCACCAAAGCGCACGCGCACCGTGGTGCGGGTTGTCGCATGGTGCTCCAGCACGTCGTGGAACTCGCAATTGACCGGACTGTAGCCCTTCGCGTCGTTCATGGCGTGCCTCTCACGAGCGCTCGGGAAGTTTCCAGTCCGGGCGGATGAAGTGGCAGGTGTAGCCTTCCGGATAGCGCTCCAGATAATCCTGGTGCTCCGGTTCCGCCTCCCAGAACGGGCCGACCGGCGCGACTTCGGTCACGACCTTCCCGGGCCAGAGACCGGAGGCGTCCACGTCGGCGATGGTGCGTTCCGCCTCGCGCTTCTGTGCTTCGTTCGCGTAGAAGATCGCCGAGCGGTAGCTGGTGCCCAGGTCGTTGCCCTGCCGGTTCTTCGTGGTCGGGTCGTGGATCTGGAAGAAGAACTCCAGGATCTTGCGGTAGCTGATCTGCTCCGGGTCGAACACGATCTCGATGGCCTCGGCATGCGTGCCGTGGTTGCGGTAAGTCGCATTGGGGACGTCGCCGCCGGAGTAACCCACGCGCGTGGAGATCACGCCGGGGTAGCGGCGCAGCAGGTCCTGCATGCCCCAGAAACAACCGCCGGCCAGGATGGCGGTCTCGGTCTTGGTGTTCATGTCGCTGGTTCCCTCGAATGCGTGGATGGCGCGCCACGTGATCGCATCGCTGTCATGGTGGTCCGCTGGCCGTGCGCGTAAAGCACGACCGTGCGCGATCAACGCCGATCTTCCACCTGGTCCAGGTAGGCGCCGTAGCCGGCCGCTTCCATCTCCTCGCGCGGGATGAAGCGCAATGCGGCGGAGTTGATGCAGTAACGCAGGCCGCCGCGATCACGCGGGCCGTCGTCGAACACGTGGCCGAGATGGCTGTCGCCATGCGTCGAGCGCACCTCGGTGCGGATCATGCCGTACGAGGTGTCGCGCACTTCGCTGACATTGGCCGGCTCGATCGGCTTGGTGAAGCTCGGCCAGCCGCAACCGGACTCGAACTTGGCCGAGGACGCGAACAGCGGCTCGCCGGACACGATGTCGACGTAGATGCCGGGACGTTCCTCATGCAGGTATTCGCCCGTGCCGGGACGCTCGGTGGCGCTTTCCTGGGTGACGCGGTACTGCTCCGGCGTCAGCCGGGCAATGGCTCCGGGCGTCTTGCGGTAGTCGCTCATGGGGTGCTCCAGGTGGGTCGGCCCACCTGAAATGGGGGCGCCTGTGCCGGGACCAATGCCCCCGGCCCAGTCGCGTGCCATGCCGCGGCACGCCGGCATCGCCTGCAGCGGCAACGCCGGTTTGTATCCCCGTGTATCTGTCGGCCGGCAGGCGACAGAAGCCGACAACAAGGCCGTGTACGCGACATGTTCGGGACAACCGCCGGGAGCGAAATGGCGCCACCGGAGCGATGACGCGCCGGATCTCTCCCCACCCAGATCGGAGTCACCCCATGAGCAGTTCCCTCAAGAAGACCCTCTACACCGCCCACACCCACGTCACCGGCGGCCGTATCGGCACTGGTCGTTCCAGCGACGGCGAACTCGACGTCAGGCTCAGCACGCCCGGTGCCGGCCAGCCGGGCACCAACCCGGAGCAGTTGTTCGGCATCGGCTACTCGGCCTGCTTCATCGGCGCGCTGTCGCTGGCGGCGCCGCGCTTCAGGGTGAAGCTGCCGCCGGATGCCTCGGTCGACGCAGACGTCTCCCTCGGCCTGACCGACAACGACGAATACCAGCTGGCAGTGACGCTGAACATCAACCTGCCGGGCCTTGACGACGAGACCAAGCGCAAGCTGGTCGAGGCCGCTCACCAGACGTGTCCGTATTCGCGCATGACGCGCGGCAACGTCGACGTCGACTTCGCGATCGCGTGAGGCCACGACCATGATCCGCACTCTTCTCTTCGCGGCTCTCCTCGCCGCCGGCATCGCGCCGGCGGCACAGGCCGCCGGTCGTGCCGAAGCCGCCGACGCGACGCCCACCGTCGTACTGGTGCACGGCGCGTTTGCCGATCCGTCCAGCTGGAACAAGGTCGTGCCCGTGTTGCAACGCTGGGGCGTGAACACCGTGACGGTGGATGCACCGCTGACGTCGCTGCAGGCCGACGTGGCCGCGACGCGACGCGCCATCGATGCCGCCTCCGGACCGGTCGTCCTGGTCGGTCATTCCTGGGGCGGCACGGTGATCACCGAGGCCGGCGACTCGCCCAAGGTCGAGTCCCTGGTGTACGTAGCCGCGTTCGCGCCCGATGTCGGCCAGGACACCGCGCAACAGGCCCAGGGCTATCCGGTTCCGCCGGGCCTGTCGCACCTGCGCTCCAACGACGGCCTGCTGTGGCTCGACGAAACCGGTGCCCGCGATGACTTCGCGCAGGACCTGGGTGCGAAGGCAGTACGTCGCATCTTCGATGCGCAGAAGCCCATCCAGGCGACGGCATTCGAGGATCGCGTGACGCACGCTGCATGGCGCACGCGGCCGAGCTGGTACGTGGTGTCGCGCGAGGACCGCATGATCGCGCCGCAACTGCAGACCGCCACGGCCCAACGCATCGGTGCGCAACTGCGTTCCGTCGGTGCCAGCCATGCATCGCCGCTGTCGCATCCGACCGATGTGGCCTACGCAATTCTCGAAGCCGCTGGCGTGAAGCCGCCCGAACCCGCGCCGCACGAAGGCGGCTGAGCCCGCGCCCACAAGGAACCCCGCCATGATCGAGTACCCGCTTGCCGCGCTGGCCGGCATCGCCACCGTCCTGTCGCCGTGCATCCTGCCGGTGCTGCCCATCGTGCTGGCCACGTCGGCCGGCCGGACGAAGCTGGAGCCGTTGCTGGTGATTGCCGGCTTCGTCATGACCTTCGCGGCCGGCGGCATCGCGCTCGGTGCGTTGGCCGCATCGTCCGGCGAACTGCAGAACGGCATCCGCAACGGCTCCATCGTGCTGCTGTTGTTGGCCGGCCTGGCCTGCCTGTGGCCCGCGCCGTTCGACCGGCTGGTCGGAGCGGTACGAAGCTGGCGTGGCGCATCGACACGACCCTCGCGCGTGCCCACGAGCGGCGCACTCGGCGCGTTGCTGATCGGCGCATCGCTCGGCATCGCATGGACCCCGTGCGCGGGGCCGGTGCTCGCCTCGATGCTCGCGCTGGCCGCCAGTTCGGAAGCTCCGGCCAAGGCCACCACGCTGCTGGGCCTGTATGCGGTCGGCGCGGGAATCCCGTTGATCGCCATCGCCTACGGCGGCGACTGGGTGTCGTCGCGGCTGGGCTTCTTCAACCGTCGCGCAAACCTGTTCCGCAAGACCTTCGGCGCCATCGCGATCGGCGTGGCCCTGCTCCAGCTCTTCCACTACGACGCGGCGCTCAACGCATGGGCGACGCAGTGGCTCCCCACCATTTCCACCGGACTGTGAACATCATGATCAAGCCCATCGTCAGCATTCTCGCCGCCTGCCTGTTCGCCGTCTCGTGCAGCGCAGGAACGCACGAAGATCCTATACCGACAAACCTCACCGCACCCGCGCCGTTCGCGCCGGACTTCAAGGGCATCAACCACTGGATCAACAGCGCCCCGCTCACCATGGAACAGCTGCGCGGCAAGGTCGTTCTGGTCGAGTTCTGGACGTACGATTGCATCAACTGCATCCACGTGCTGCCCCACGTGAAGCAGTGGCATCAGCGCTACAAGGACCAGGGCCTGGTGGTCGTTGGCGTGCACACGCCCGAGTACGGACACGAACGCGTGCGCGCCAACGTGGAGAGCGCGGTGAAGCGCTTCGGCATCGGCTACCCTGTCGCGCAGGACAACGGCTACCAGACCTGGAACGCATTCGGCAACCGCTACTGGCCCGCGATGTACCTGATAGACCGGAACGGACGCATCGTCTACCGGCACTTCGGTGAAGGCGAGTACGAACAGACCGAAGCGCGGATCCAGAAGCTGCTGCAGGCCGACTGAAACCGCGCGTGCGCTGCTGGCGCCGCACGCATGCATGGCACGGACATCGACATGGAACAGCCCAACCACATCCTCGTCGTCGACGACGATCGCGAAATCCGCCAGATGGTGGCCGACTACCTGCAGAAGAACGGACTGAAGGTATCGACCGCCGCCGACGGCCGCGAGATGCGCGCGACGCTGGAGACCAGCGCGATCGACCTGATCGTGCTGGACCTGATGATGCCCGGCGAGGACGGCCTGGTGCTGGCGCGCAACCTGCGCGCCAGCAAGCACCGCGCCATTCCCATCCTGATGCTGACCGCGCGCGACGACGAAACCGACCGCATCATCGGCCTGGAGATGGGCGCGGACGACTACGTGGTCAAGCCGTTCTCGCCTCGCGAACTGCTGGCCCGCATCAACGCGGTGATCCGGCGCACGCGCATGCTGCCGCCCAACCTCACCGTCACCGAAGCAAGCCGTTTGCTGTCGTTCGGCCAGTGGCGGCTGGACACGACCGCGCGCCATCTCCTGGACGGGAACGATGTCGTGGTCGCCCTGAGCGGTGCGGAGTACCGGCTGCTGCGCGTGTTCCTCGACCATCCGCAGAAGGTGCTCAGCCGCGACCAGCTCATGACGCTGACACAGGGCCGGGATGCCGAGCTCTTCGACCGCTCCATCGACCTGCTGGTCAGCCGCCTGCGCCAGCGCCTGCGCGACGACGCGCGCGAACCGGCCTACATCAAGACCGTTCGCAGCGAGGGTTACGTGTTCGCCTCCGCGGTCACCGTGGTGGGAGAAGAGGCGTGAACGACACACGCCGCGGATTCATGCGCTGGCTGCCGCGAACCATTGCCTCGCGGCTGTACCTGATCCTGTTCAGCGGCCTGCTGATCGCGCACGGCCTGTCGTTCGGCCTGCTGTTCTACGAGCGGTACGAAGCGGCCACGTCCATGCTGATGAGCAACCTGGAGCAGGACGTGGTGGTGGCGGTGAACCTGCTCGACCGTCTCCCCGCGGAAGAGCGCCCGCACTGGTTGCCCATGTTGCGCCGGCGCACGTTCCACTATCTGCTCGGCCCGGGCGAAGAAGGCGCTCCGCTGGCCACCGACGGCGCGCGCGACGCCACGGCGCTGATCGCCGCCGCACTTGGACCGCGCTTTCCGGTGCGTGCCAACATGGTGTCGATGGATCCCGAGCGATTCCAGGTGCACCTGAAGCTGAGCGACGGCAGCCCGATGGTGATCGAGGTGCAGCCGTCGGTGATGCCGCTGGCAAAATGGTTGCCGTACGTGCTCGCACTACAGCTGTCGTTGTTGCTGCTGTGCACGTGGGCGGCCGTGCGCCTGGCGACGCGTCCGCTGGCATGGCTGGCGAATGCGGCACAGACGTTGCGACCGGCCGGTGACGGCGAGCGCCTGCGCGAGGGTGGTCCCACTGAGGTCGCACGCGCGGTGTCCGCGTTCAATGCGATGCAGGATCGCATCGCCGCGTACATGAAGGAGCGCCTGCAGATCCTGGCCGCGATCTCGCACGACCTGCAGACACCGATCACGCGCATGCGCCTGCGCACCGAGGCGATGGACGAAACGCCTGAGCGCGCGAAGTTCATCGAGGACCTGTCCGAGATGGAGCATCTCGTCCGCGACGGCATCGCGTATGCGCGCAGCGCGCACGGTGCATCCGAGCCGGCGCAGCGCCTCGACCTGGATGCCTTCCTGGAGAGCATCGTGTGGGACTACCAGGACGTGGGCCGTGCGGTGTCGCTGACGGGGCGGCTGGACAGTCCCATCGCCACGCGCCCGCAAGCCTTGCGGCGCGTGCTCGCCAACCTCGTCGACAACGCACTCAAGTACGCCGGAACCGCGGAGGTGCATGTGCAGCGCAATGCTGCCGGCTCGGTGGAGATCAGCGTGAGCGATCGCGGCCCCGGAATTCCCGACGACCAGCTCGATGCGGTCATGCTGCCGTTCCAGCGCCTGGAAACCTCGCGCAATCGCGACACGGGCGGCACCGGGTTGGGGCTTGCGATCGCGCAGCAGCTCACCGCGTCGATTGACGGAACCCTGTCGCTGCGCAACCGCGACGGTGGCGGCCTGCAGGCGACGGTCACCTTCGACGACCTGGCAACCAGCCCGTCCGCGTAGCGCCTGGCTGAGGAACGGCGTACAGGATGACGCCGCCGACGGATCGGCCGGGCTCCATCGCCGGGCCGTTTCCTACAGCGCGGTCTCATACAGCACGATACAAATCCGCCCTGCACCGGACACATCGCAGGTACGCGCCTCCTTTGCAATGGTCACCACCGACCGAAAGGAGCTTCCGATGAACACGTTCCGCACCCTTGCCGTCCTGCTGCTTGCCGTCGGCGGCATCGCCGCCCCGCCCGCCCAGGCGCAGCAGTCCCGCTTCTCTTCGATACAACTCCAGTACCAAGCGCCTACGACGGTGCACGGACCGGCTGGAGAGCCGGATGACTTTACTCACCGCAACATGGCAGCGAATGCGCTCGCCTTCGACGTACGCAGCAACGATCGTCGGTTGCGCTCCGACACGGTCGGCGATGCGATCGCCGGCGTGCCACGCCCCCAACTGCGATTCGCCGATCAGCAGAAGATCGGTCCCACCATGTTCGACGACCCTGCGATCTGGTGAGGCGTGGAGCCGCAAGAAGGCACCGGCGCCGCCTAGCGCATTGGCCAGACGGCACGGGGTCTCTTACTTCGCCGAAGTCGCTTCCCCGGACGCGCTCCCGAGTTCGTACAGGTAATCGACGTACGACATCACCGCGCCGTCGAAGCCTTGGACCTTGGGGTTGGTGGACTCGATCAGGAAGAACTCGTCCGGAGCGTGCGCGCCACCACCGTGCCCCAGGCCGAAGTGGCCGGCGGGCAGCGAAAGCGGCGGCTGCGTGAACACGAACCCGGGGTACGAACCTGCCAGTCGCGGCCACAGCAGAGGCTCGATGCCGCTGCGTTTCAGCACCGCCAGCTGGGCCTGGATCAGGCGCGAGTCGGGATCGGTGCTGGTGGGGTCGTATCCGCCGCTGACGTTGACCGCGATGTCGCCGAAACCCCGGTTGGCCAGATGCGCCTGGAGCGCCGCCACCGCGCCGTCGCGCGTCATCGGCGGCACCAGCCGCATGTCGATCTTGGCCACGGCGCGGTGCGGGAGGATCGTCTTGCCACCGGGCCCGGTATAGCCGCCCACCAGACCCTGGATGTTGACGGTGGGCTGCGATACCAGCCGTTCGTTCGCCTTCTGCCACGACAGGTCGTCGATCCAGTGCGGCACGCCCAGTACCTTCTTGGCGGTGGCTTCGTCGCGCATCCCGGTGGACTTGGCGATCATCACCCGCTCCGCCACGGTCAGCGGCTCCGGCGCGGGGAACCCGTCGATGGCCACCGTATTGCCGTCTTCGGAAACCAGGGTGTCCAAGGCCTTGACGAGCCGCCATGCGGGGCTGTCGACCATGGCCTTCAGCGAGGAGTGGACGTCCTTTTCCGGACCACGACCCCATGCCTTGCCGTCGGCGACCAGTTCCAGCTCGACGACACCCTTCGCGCCCAGGTTGACCGTGACCGAGCCGTCGGCGCTCTGCAGGCCCATCGGCATGAACACGCCGATGCTCTTCTTGAGTGCGTCCTGGACGTCCGGGCGCAGCACCAGGTCCTTGATGTTGGGCGAGCCGATTTCCTCCTCGCCCTCGGCCACCAGGACCAGGTTCACCGGCACCTTCTGCTCCGCGTCGCGGATCGCCTGCAGGGCCGTCAGGAACGCCAGCTCCGGCCCCTTCTGGTTGGTCGCGCCGCGCCCGACGATGGCCTTGCCCAAGCCAGGCTTGTCGACCATCCGGCCTTCCAGTGGCGGCGAAGACCATTCGGCCGGATCGAACTGCTTCACGTCGTACATGAAGTACACGCCCAGCGTGGTCGGCGCGCCCGCATCCAGCGTGGCGAACACACCTGGCTTGCCATTCGTTGTGACGATCTCGACGTGCTGGAACCCGGCCTCACGTGCCAGCCGGGCCATGTACTGCGCACCCTGTTGCGAATTGCGGTCTTCGGCCGCGATGGACGGCAGTGCGATCCACTCCTGCAGCGCCTTCACCGCCGAATCGTGCCGCTTCTCGACCTGCGCCTGGATCGCCTCCCGATTCGGTGTGGCCGCTTGTGCCGGCCCCACCATCGCCAAGGCCAGCACGGCCCACCCCAAGGCGCGGCAATGCCTACCACGCCCGAAAATCGATGCTCCCATACATCGCCCCCAGCAGTGATCGTGGGCCGAGTCTAGCCGGACTTGGAAGAAGGTTTCGCGGCGCCGTGCCGGACCAGGCACATCAGCCTGCCAGGTCGGTCGTCGCATACGCATCCGCACGTGCCGGACGCATCTGGACGAATCATGAGTCCGCTCGCCCGACTTCACTGCGGCATAACCGGCACGCACGCACAGTGCGCGTCTGCCTCCAGTGGGACACGCGCATGAACACCCCTGTCGAAACGGATCGCTATCCGGGCGACGAGGCTTGCCTCGTCCGCTTCGATACCCTGTCGCAGGACAGCATCCTGTCCTCGTACGCATGTCCGCAGCCAACCGTGGTGGACACGTCTGTCCAGCCACGCGACGACGGCGCGTACCGCACGCGCACCGTCATGGATTACTGCGACTGAAAGCCGCACCGGCGCCGCGCAATGCGGCCCCGGTGCTTCAGTCGTACGGCGTTCCGCGCACCGTCAGAACCGGTAGTCGAAGCCCACCGTCACGTAACGGCCGCGCAGGTCGTACTGGGTGATGTCGTAGGGCACGCGCAAGCCGGCGAAACCCGCCGGATCGTACGGCGGCTCTTCATCCAGCACGTTCTGGACCTTGGCGTACAACGTCCAGCCCTCTAACCCCTTGTAGCCCACGTACAGGTCGAACTGGTTGCCTGCATCGACCCGGTTCGGAATGCCCGTGCCGGTGACCATGCGCTGGTCGTATCCACCCGTGTAGTACCAGGTCAGGCTGGTGCTGACGTCGGCGATGTCCCAGCCCAGCGTCGTGGTGGCCTTGTTGCGTGGCAGCGCCGGCCCGAGGTTGCTGCCGGCGTAGTCGACGGACGGGCCGCCGACGGTCGCCGGACGCTTGTACTCCAGCACATGCGTGAACACGCTCGACAGGCTGAAGTCGCCGGCACTCTGCGTGCGCAGGCGCTGGCTGAATTCGACGTCGAAGCCTGAGGTCTCCAGTTCGCTCAGGTTCTGGTAGCGGTTGTAGATCGCCACCAGCTTGCCGTCAGCATCGCGGATCACGTCGGCCGGATCGTTGCGGTTGACGATGGCCGTGGTGTTGTTGGTCCCGATGAGGTTGTCGAGTTCGATCCGGTAGTAATCGACGCTGACGCTGGTGTCCGCCCCGGGCGACACCACGAAGCCCAGGTTGTAGCTGCGGGTGCGTTCTGGATCGAGGTCGCTGTTGCCGACCGTGAAGAAGGTCGGACGCTGCGTGGAGTTCGGCAGGTCAGGATCGTACGGGTCGATCACCGCGCCGTAGGAGATGTTGGTGCTGTTGGCGTTCTCCGACAGCGACGGCGCGCGGAACCCGCGCGAGGCGGCCGCACGCACCAGCAGCCAGTCCAGCGGCTGCCAGCGCAGGCTGGCCTTGGGCGAGAAGGCATTGCCGAAATCGCTGTAGTGATCCCCGCGGCCGGCCAGTTGCAGCTCCAGGCCCGTCAGCAGCGGCACGTTGAACTCGGCGTACACCGCGGCGACGTCGCGCTGGCCGTCCACTTCGGCGATCGCCGGGCGGATCTGCAGCCCGGCATCGATCTGCCAGGGATTGGTCGAGCGCAGCTTCTCCTGCCGCCACTCCGCGCCTGCCGCGAAGCCCACGCTGCCGGCCGGCAGGTCGAACAGGTCACCAGTCAGCTTGAAGTCCACGCCGTTGAGCTCAGATTCGGCGGGACGTACCGTGCTCAGGTTGATCGAATCGATGACCGATTGTGGCGTTGCCGACGGCTGCAGCAGGTTGTAGCTGCCGCTGGCCAGGGCGTCAGCCAGCCCGTACCGGTTGGCGAAGCCGGCAGTGACGGTTTCGCGTTCGCGGCTGCGCGAGGTGAACACGCCGGTTTCCCAGTCCCAGCGCTCGGTGCGGCCGCGCACGCCACCCAGCACGCGATAGAAGCGCGACGTGTTGATCTTGTCCGACCGCCCGAGGTTGAAGAACGTGTACTCGATGGGCGTGTCCACGCCGAACGGGTTGTACGGGTTGCTGGCGGGCAGCACTGCAGGTACGGGCTCGGCCAGGCCGGTCTGCGCATTCAGCGCGAAGCGGCCGCTCTCCAGCGTGAAGTACGGGCTTGAACCGAAGATCGAATCGCCACGGATGTAGCTGTACAGGGCCTCGCCGAAGGCTTCGACGTCATCGGTGATGCGGTACGTGCCCGCGACGTAGCCCTGATAGCGCTCCGTGCCCGGAATCAACGTGGTGTACGGCGCGAGGTTGAAGGCGCAGGTATTGCCGGCCCGTCCGTCGATCGGCGCGCTGGCCGTCAGGACCGTGCCTTCCGGGCAGTCGCCGTCGGCGTCCAGCAGCGGAATCGACGCGCCGTTCGCGCCGAGGAATCGCGCGCCCTTGGCCGACCAGCCGTTCCAGCGGCCGCCGGGTCGACCGCTGTAGATGCCGGATGAGGTCAGGTCGCGCTCGTCCTGGTCGAGGCGATCGCGCTGGAAGTACTCGAAGCTGTACAGCACGTTGTAGCGGTCGGCATCGAGGTCCCCGAACCCGCCGACCAGCGTGAAGTGGTTCTGGTCCCGCCCACCCTCGGTGGAGGTGCCCGAGCTTGCGCCGACTTCCAGGCCCTGCGCGTTCTGGCGCGTGATGATGTTGACCACGCCCGCGACCGCGTCGGAACCGTAGACCGCCGACGCGCCATCCTTCAGCACCTCGATCCGCTCGACCGCCACCAGTGGTAGCGCGTTGAGATTGACGAACGTGTCGGACAGGCCGCCCTGCGGGAAGCCGTAGTTGGCCAGGCGCCGCCCGTTCAAGAGGACCAGTGTGTTTTTCTGCGAAAGCCCGCGCAGCCCGATGCCGGCGGCACCGGACGCCCAGCCGTTGTTGTAGGTCTCGTTGTAGGCGTTGCCGGTGTTGGCCGAGATGGAGCGCAGCACGTCGGCCACCGTCTGCTTGCCGGACTGCTCCAACTGCACGCGGTCGATCACCTGGACGGGGCTCGGCCCCTCGGCATCGCTGCGCTTGATGTTGGAGCCGGTGACGACCACGGCGTCCAACGTCTTTTCGTCGCCTGCGGCCTGTGCGTGGAGAAGCGTTGGAGCAAGTGCCACGGCGATCGCCACGGCCAGTATCGAGGCATTGCGCATTACGGATCGGCACTTCGATGGGCGGCACAGTAGGCCACAGCCCCATTCATACACCGTAATAAGCGATCGTCATGCTCACATCACGACGGGGACTTGAAGCGGAGTGAGTCCGCACTCAAGCAACGCGTGCATCGAGTACCCAGGCACGGATCCGTTCGTGCGGATGCCGGATGCCGGATGCTCGCGGCGCTGCGACGCAGCTATGCTCCGCTCGCGCCCACGTCTCCTGGCCCCTGCAGCAGTTGGTCGAGTTCGACCAGCCGGCGCGCGATGGCATCGCGCCGGTCCGTGGCGTCGCGCGGCTTTCCGTCCGGATAGAGCTCGGCTCCCGTGAGCCGGAGTGCACCTTCGCATCGGTGCAGCAGGTGCTCCTGCTTCTCCGCGTCGCCGTCACGCATGGCCTGCTCCAAGACGGTCATGTCCTGGTAGCACGCGTGCAGCAGCGCCCCGAGCATCTCGCGAGCCTGCCGCGTCCCGCCAAAGGCCTGCGACAGAAACGCGATGGCGTCCTCGCCCGTCGTCGGCACTGGCGTGTCCTCGCCCGCATCCGGCGAGGATGCTCCCAGATAGGTCTGCAGCATCGTCCGCAAGGCTTCGAGCCGGACGGGTTTGGCGAGGAAATCGTCCATCCCTGCATCGCGACAGCGCTGGACTTCTTCCGGCAAAGCGCTCGCGGACAAGGCGATGATGGGCATGTGAGTGCCAGGCTTCTCGCGCTCGCGCAGTCGTCGCGACAGCTCGTAGCCGTCCAGATGAGGCATGTGGCAGTCCGTCAGCAGCAACCGGTAGTGTCCGGTTGCCAGCGCGTCGAGTGCCTGTTGTCCGTCCTCGACCAGATCGTAGGCGTACCCGAGCTGTTCGAGCTGTCGCGCGATGAGCGCGCGGTTGACCGGATGGTCTTCGGCAACCAGCAGTCGTGCGGCGCGGCCAGCAGCCGCATCCGCGCGACCGCTCTCTTCCTCGTGCTGCAACCCGAAGGCGGCCAGGCACGCGCCGCGGGCGGCCCGCCAGAGCAGCGGATTGCTGCAGAGCACGATCCGGCCTTCCTCCACATGGAACCCGCGCGGGTCCGGCACGTTGGTCAGCAGGATGCGCGGAACCTCCGGCAGCGGCGAGCCCGCCTCCAGTTCCGCGTCGAGCACCAGCAGCGCAGCATCGCTTCCGGTGAACTCCCTCAGATCACGGGAGTCGCTTTCGATGAGGTTGAACCCGAGCGCTGAAAGCGCGTTGGAAAGCTCGCGGACGAACTTCGAGTCCTGCGTGCATACCACTGCGGTCCGGCCGGCAAACGCCTCGTGCGGCTGCATGCGTCGCACGACCGGCAGGGTGACCTCGAACACCGCGCGCGTTCCGACCCCGACTGCACTTTCCAGATGGATGTTGCCGCCCATCAGGTCTGCCAGCCGCCGGCAAATGCTCAGGCCCAGCCCCGTGCCCCCGAAGCGGCGGGTGGTCGATGCTTCCGCCTGGGTGAAGGGTTGGAACAATCGGCCCAGCTGCTGCGGCGGGATGCCGATACCGGTGTCCGCCACGGCAATGCGCAGTACCTGATGCATGCCCTCCTCTTCGTCCACCAGTTCGATCGAAAGCTCGATATGGCCCGCATGGGTGAACTTGAGCGCGTTGCTCATCAGGTTCATCACGACCTGACGCACGCGCGTGGCGTCGCCTTCAAACTGGGCGGCCAGGCGCCAGTCGAGCACGGAGCACAGCCGCACTCCTTTCTCCTGTGCGCGCAGCGCCAGCAGGCCGACCACGCTGTCCGCGAGCATCCGCAGGTCGAAGGGTGCGACCTCCAGCTCCAGTCTTCCCGACTCGATGCGCGAGAAATCGAGGATGTCGTCGACAATCTGCAACAGCGCGCCGGCCGAGTCCTGTGCCATCTGGAGCATGTGCTTCTGCTCCTCATCGCGCGGATCCTGCGCCATCAGTTCGATCAGACCGATCACGCCCGCCATGGGCGTGCGGATCTCGTGACTCATCATGGCAAGGAAGGCGCTGCGCGCAGCCACGGCCGCTTCGGCCTGCGCCTTGGCCGCCCGCAACGCCTGTTCCTGCCGGTGGCTCTGGGTGGTGTCGATCCAGTAACCGCTCCACTCCACGGCGCCATCGTCCGCTCGCCGGGGCTCACCGCCTTCCGTGCGAATCCAGCGGAGCTCACCGTTCACCTCAACCCGCACGTCGAACGGCGGCATGGGCTTCAGTGTCCGCGCTGCCATCTCCACCATGCGTGAAGTGAGCGCGCGGTCATCCGGATGGATATGCGAGAACGCCAGCTCCTCGTCCGCGATCAGTTGCTCCGCTGTCAGTCCGATGGTCTGCCGGGTGTCGCCCGCCGCGTAGGTGAAACGGCGTGAGCCGTCCGGAAGCACCCGCAACTGGAACACCGCCGACGGCAATGCCTGCGTGATGTCAGCCAGCCGCTGCTCGGATGCGCGCGCCCGCGCCTCGGCTTCCCGGATGTCGGTGACGTCTACCAGTGTGCCGAGCAGGCTGGGTTCGTCGCTGCTGCGCGCAAAGGTGTGCAGCCACAGCAGCATCTCGCGCGTCACCCCCTGCGCATTGAGCATCGACAACTCACGGCGCGCATGGCCGCCAGCTTCCAGAAGGGCCAGATCGCTGCGATGAAGCGCCTCCGCATCCAGGCCTTTGAGGTGCCGGGTCTCGATCAGCGTTCGCCCGATCACCTGGCTGCGCTCGCAACCGAATGCAGTTTCATAGGCCCGGTTGATCGCGAGATACCGCCCATGCGCGTCCTTCACGAAGACCGGATAGGGGATGTTCTCGAGCAGCGCATGCTGGAAAGCGAGCTGCAGCGCCAGATTGCGCTCGGCCGCGACCTGCGCCCGCCATGCGCGGTTCTGGCGCAGGTAGGAGATGCCGATGATGGAAAGCACGAGCGAAACCGCCAGGGCGCCGCCGAGAACCCAGCCCCACGGCAGCCCTTTGGAATAGTGGTACTCAACCGAGAGCCAGTGACTACGGATGGCCTGACGCTCGGGCTCGGCCATGTTCGTCAACGCGCGATCGATCAGCGGAAGGAGCCGCGCGTAGTCGCCGCTGACGGCGAACGAGAGTTCCTGCTCCAGCCCGGTCGGCCCAGCCACGCGCAGGGTTGCCGCGTAGCGGGTGCGTACCAGCGCGTCTATGGCGGGCAGCGTGCCGACGAATGCATCGGCTTCGCCACGCGCGACAAGGTCCAGGCCGGCCTCGTTGCTGCCGACCGTGATCATCCGGCTTGCGCGCAGCATTGTGCGCAACTGCGGCAGCAAGCCTGCCTCCTCGCGGGCCGCCACGACGCGACCTTCGAGATCTTCCATGTTGCCGACGCTCGAATTGCGCAATGGCGCGACGATCACTACCGGAAAACGCTCGTATGGATGGCTCAGGCCGATGGAACGGCTGCGGAAGTCCTCGGGAGTGGCGGCCAGGACCAGATCGATTTCATGCGCGTCGATCATGCGTCGCAGGCTCGTCCAGTCGTCGGCGGGAACCAGTCGGAGCCGCAGCCCCAGCATGCTGGCGATACGTTCCGCATAATCGACCGACAGGCCGGCCGGCTTTCCGTCGCTGTCCACGAATGTGTACGGGTATCGGTCGACCTCGTATCCGACGCGAAGCTCTGGCAGTGCGCTCAGCCACCGGCGCTCGTCATCGGTCAGCCCCGAAGCGCGGGGCAATCCCGCCTGCGGACCGCTCTGCACGCCCCATCGCTCGCGCAGGCGCGCGAGTTCCTCTGGTGCGACCGACTGCTCGGCCTTGCCCAGAATGCGGGCCAACATCGGCCTGGCAGCATTCACCGCGAGGGCCACTTCGGTGGGCGGGGTACTGAGCGGCCCCAGCAACGCGAGATCGTCGCGCGGGCGCTGCCGCAGCAGCGTCAGGGTCCGGGCCGGAGTACTGCCCACATAGGCATCTGCCTCGCCCCGCGCGACCATGTCCAATGCCTCGCGCCCGTCCCGTGCGTACATCAGCGTGGCCCGCGGGAACCTTGTGTGCAGGACCTGGATGGGCAGGCGGAAGGTGCGCTCGACGGCGATCCGTGCATGCTGCAGGTCGCCTTCGTCCCGCATCCGCTCATCGTTCCTGCGTGCCACCATGACCATGCGTCCGGCGGCGTACGGGCGAAGGTAGATGAAACGATCGGCGCGATCCGAACTGATCGCCTGGCTCAGCAGCAGGTCATAGCGCAACGACGCGCCGTCTCCGAAGACAACCGCCTCCCAGTCGGTGAATGGATGGAACTCCAGGCGTAGCCCCGCACGAGATGCGAGCAACCGTGCGTAGTCGACGCCGAGCCCTTCCGGCCGACCGCCACCCCATGATTCACCCGGCAGATGGTCGCCTACGAAGACACCGACACGAACGGTTGGATTCTGTCGCAGCCAGGTTTGTTCTTCGGACGAGAGGCTGACATTTGACGAGCCCTGCGCGCGGCATGGAAGCATCACGGCACAGACGAACAGCAGCAGGATGACGGGCAATCCGAGTAGCTGCCGCCAATGCGTGCAGGTCGGCCCGTCCGATGTGGCGCTGCGAGGAAGCGATCGAATCATGGGAAGCCTGCACGCGCAGCTGCGACATAGGAAGGGCTTCGAACCTAGATTTGCACTGCATTCCGGGCCATGGGAATCCTCCGAATCTCATGGCAGGCCTCCAGTATGCTCCTCCGATCGCTGCTCGTCAGCGCGTGCGGTCTCACTGGTAGTCGAACGTAAAAACGACCGCACTCTCGACGATGCCCGGCTGCGTCACCGCGCTGGATCTGACGTATCTGACGACATACTCACGGCTAGCTCGCATGTTCGCCGCGAGCTCGGCGAACTCATTGCGTACCTGCAGCGGCATCGCGCTCGGCGGACTGCCCTGCAACAACTGCAGACCGAAACCGGCTGCCACGCCGTTCGCGCCTTCATTGAGCAGTCCGACGGTTCCGGTGGCTGGATTGCGCATGATCACTCCGGGCGCCGCGTCCATGGTGATACCGACGCGCGTGCGCTGGTCGCAGACCAGGCCGATAGCGAACCGTGTCTCGCCCGCGGAAGACCCTATCGTGGTGAATGCCAGGCGATCCACCTTGGGCAGATTGATCGAGGTCGGATAGTCGACCAGGCATGTCACACTGCCGATCGCGATGTTTCCGGATGGCATCACTGCAGACGGAGTACCGTCGACATGGCCGCCGAGCAGCCAGAGCGTCTCGTAGACGCCAAACAGGAACTGGTACAGCGACGGATTGAGTACACCGCTGCCTACGGGCGTTCCGGGCGGCGTCGTCTTGACCAGTTCGACACTTCCGGAAACGTTGTACGCCAACGGGCGTGCCGGATCACCGCTCGGGGCCAGATAGTCGAAGACCGAATGGCATTGCTGTCCCTCCGCGTTGATTACGCGATTGCCATACTTGTCTCGGATGGCCATGCCGATGCCGCTTATCCCGGTCGTGTATACGCCGGGGAGCCCGGGTATGGCCACCGAGCCGGATGACCGCGTACATGCCACGATCTCCGAGCCTTCGGTTGGCACACGAGGGGCCGAGCCGTTCCTATCGCGTGTGCACGTGCCGGACGCTGCAAACGGCCGCACCGTCCCGGGGATGAGGTCCCCTTGTCCAAGCGAACTGGCGACATACAGCGTCGGACCGTAGGTAACCACCGCAGGGAAGCCCGCGTTCGCGATGCAGTTCGCAAGACAGGTGGGAGCCTTCAGCCATATCATCGCAGCAAGGACGCACCTCATCGCACTTGTTCTGTTCATCGGAATCATCCGTTGAGATCGGGCCCAACTGGCTGGGCACCCTTGCCGGACACGCAGACCGCATCCATGCGCTCGATGTCGCCACGCGAAACCTCGGGCACGTCGTACCGGACGGCGCATCGATCCGCCTCGTCAGCGCCCCACCGAACCTGCAGCACGCCTTGGGCGCTCTCGACACGGGCGAATGCTTGCCCCGCCTGTCCGACCACACCCACGCTTGCGCCGCCCTCGTCCATCAGGTCCGCCCCGAACGGAACCGGCGTGCCGTCATTCCGCAAGATGCGCAGGAGCAGAGCGTGTCCACGTCGCGCCTCGAAATGCAGCGGCATCACGGCACCTGCGCGGGGCGCAACGGTGAGGCGTGTGTTTTCAAGCTCGATGTCGTACGAGATGCCCTTTGGATTCAGCGTCACCTCGTTCAACCGGTACGCCATCAGGCTCTCGACCACCGCATAGCCGCGCGAATCGACGCGGGTATTCGGATCGCTCGCCAGCATGGCGCCGCTGGCGCCCTTCGCTTCGATCAGGCCGACGGTCTCGCCCAGCTGCCGCGCGAACGTGATGCCTCCTGCATGCGCGATCACCGCACCTGCCGCGCTCACTGACGCCTGCTCGCGATCGCTTCCGTACGTGTAGGAGCTGCCCAGTGTTGCGCGGGGGGCGCGCCAGGAGACGTTGGCGCCGATGGTGTCGCGATTGCCATTGCCGAAGTTGCCGTTGACGCCGTACGTGAGTTCGCTGCGCTTCCCGGCACTGCCGTTGACGCCCGCCATCACCGAAGTGTCGCCAGCACCGAACGATGACGCGAGGTTGAATTGCGGAGCGCGGTACGCGCTGGGCCGTCCGAGCGGAACGGACAGGCTCAGGTAGTACCGCTGGTCATGCGACCCGTCGGTGAGGCGCGTCCGTGAGGCCGAGATCCCATACGCCAGATTTCGGAAGACATTGTTGTAGCCAACCTGGTACGTGCTGGAATTTTCGAATCCCTGCCAGTACGCATTTCGTGCCCCGCTGACGTACAGCGCGCCCGCCCGCTCTCCGAGTCGCTGGTTCAAGGTCAGCTGCAGCCGGCTGCGCTCCTTGCCGGCACCTTGAGACACACCTCCGGCAAGTCGACCGCTTCGCACCTCGTCGTCCAGCCACACCGCATCGGACAGCCGGAAATAGCCTTCGCTCGAATAGCGCAACGCCGCCAGCGCGAAATCCGTACGAATGCTCGGAATGCTCTTGCTGTACGTGACTCGCGCGCTATGGCCACTGTGCCGGTCACGGCTACCGAAATCGGTGTCGGCCTGGGTAACGTCCGCCGATATCGCACCGATAGGGGTATTGAACGCGGCGCCCAGCATCAAAGCCCGGTACAGGCGGCCGTCGCTGGCCTGTGCGCCGAAGTAGCCCGTCAGCCAATTGTTGATTCCCCGCTGATAGGTTCCCTCGACGAAATACGGGCCGTCCATCTGCAACGCATCATTTCGGACCCGGCCCGCGGTGGCAGCGTATCGCCATGTTCCAGGACGGATCAGACGCGGAACCGAGGCATAGGGGACGACAAACGTACGCACGCGGCCATCGGCTTCGGTGACGCTGACTTCCAGGTCGCCGCCGTAGCCGGTGGCGTACAGGTCGTTGATCTCGAAGGCCCCCGGGGATACGGTGGTCTCGTAGATGACGTATCCATTCTGGCGGACCTGGATATTCGCATTCGTCTCCGCCATGCCACGCACGATCGGCGCGTATCCGCTCATTGAATCCGGGCGCATGCGGTCGTCGCTGGCGAGGCTGACGCCCCTGAATCCGGTCGAATCGAACAGTTCACCCGTGGTGAAACCGTCGCCCAGCTTCAGTTGCGACTGCCACCGCGTGATGTCGTGCTGCGCGTAGGCAGCCGTGTTCTGGAAGCGGCTGCCGGCGCCGCGGCGCCACTGGATTGCCGACTGGTTGCGCAAGCGCCAGCCACCGATGTTGAGCCCCGAGTTGAGGCCCAGGTACGCCTGGCGCTGATCGTAGCCCGCGGCGTGGCTCGAGTAGGCGTTGAAACCGTACCCAAGGGTGAAGGCGTTGATGCCCTTATCCCACAACTCGGAGCTGACGTAGCCGCGCGCATGCCGCCGCATGTAGATCTGCGGCACCGTCAGGTCCAGCCGCAACGTACCGATGTCGAACTGGACCGTGGCACCGGGAATCAAAGCGGCGACGTCCACGCAGTCGCCTTCGATCTGGATACCGTCGGCGGCGAGCTTCTCCAGGTCGATGTTCGCGCGATCCAGGACCGGCTGGCCGAAACATGGATGCGCCGAGGTCCGCGGATCGTCGGCGACGAAGACGATTTCCTCGCGCGACAGGCGGAAGTCGTTGACGTACAGGTCGATCCGGTATGTGCCGGGCAGAACAGGATTCCCGCGTTCGAAACGCGAAAGGTCGATCTCGCCACCGTCCTTCCCGAAGAAGCCCGTGCTGAATTCCACTGGTTGCGGGCCGGGAGACGGCTCCGGAACTGGCGACGGCGCGGCCATTGCAGTCCCGCCCTGCGCGATCGCCGCAGAGACGAACAGCGCCAGCCGCCGCCGGCGCAGCTTGCCTGGCGTGGCGCAGCGTCCCGAGTCCTTCTGGTACGAATGCATGGTCTGTCTGCTTGTGGGTTGGCAGTTCGGCCGAAGGGGGCTGATCGCCCCTGCCGGACGTCGTAATGTGGGCCGGAGATCAAGGCGCGAACGCCGATTCGTGCTCGCTGAAGCCGCCGTAGTCGTTGATCGCCGTGAACGCGACTCCGTCCATCGTGGCGGCCGCTTCAACCGGGAATACGTGGCGTCCGAATGCCGGACACATGCCACCTTCCGGCATCTTCTTCTCGTCCCTGATCGTTCCCTTGAGCCGAACGGACGCGAGCGAAACGTTGTATGCGGTGAGGTTGGTGCACTCGACGGCATGGCCGGCACCCTGCTTGAGCAACCGCCACTGGAGAAGGCTGTAGGAACCGACCGGATCACCTGCCAGCCCCTTGGGCCGGTAGAAGATCTTGATGCGCGTGCGCACGGCGAACTGCATGAAGTTCTCGCCGTCCCCGGCGGTCTGCGGTCGAGGTGGGATCTCGAGCACGTTGAGCCAGAAGACCGATTCCCGATCGGCCGGCACGTCGCCACCCGTGAACATGAGGCGCAGTGACTGGCCTTTGCCCGGCTCGACCCTGGTGATCGGTGGCGTGATCATGAAAGGCGCGTTTGAGTTGGTGGCGCCCTGGCTGGCGTCACCCGAGTCGACCCATGTCTGCAGCAACCGTGGTGAGGAGCCGTTGTTCTGCAGTTGAATCGTCACCTCCCGCTCATCGGCGGGATAGATCACGCGGGTTCCCGTGATCTGGATCGCCGCATTCACGTCGTGGAGGCAAAGGAAGGCGAACAGGACGCACAGGCGTGCGACCCGCGAAGGGAGTTTCATGAGGGAACCCGTTGAGCGAGGACGCGGCCCGGCGAACCGGGCCGCGTGGCTGCAGCCGGCATCCACGGCTGCAACCGAGGGCCGATGAGCAGTTACTCGTATGCGACGGAGAAGACGACGTTGGTCTCCACAAGACCGGAGCTTGCGTCACCACCGGTCGCCACGTATTGCGCCCAGTACTTCAGCCTCGCGGTATTGCCGTCGATCTCGGCTTGGGGCGAATTCGTACTGGTGTACAGGTTGATCGGTGCACGGGCGCCGTTGAGCAGACCGATCTCGACGTTCTCCGCGCCGCCGGTTGCGTTATTGCGCAGGTTGCCGGTGGTCGGGTTGATCAGCGGGCTCTGTGCGGTCTCGAACCACAGCGAAGCCACCTTGCCGTCGACACAGGTGCTGTCGCCGCCCAGGATCAGTTCGAAAGGTGTGTCACCGGCGCGTTGGCCCGCCAGCAGATCCGACTTCTGGACCTTTGGCAAAGTCACGTTGATATCGCCAACTCCGCCATCCGTTCCAGCGCCGCCCGTGACCACGCAGGTCGAGTCTTCGATTTCGCCGTGGAAGTACAACGTGCCGTCTGCGGCTGACGCGCTCTTCGGTGCTGCGACGACACTCAAGGCCGCAACGAGCGCGAAGGACAGAATGCTCTTGTTCACTGTTTGTCTCTGGTTGAGTCCCGCGCGGCGCCCCTTGTCCGCGCGTCGATCGCATGCGGGCAGTGGTGCACGCATGCACATTGATCGGAGATCCGATACCGCTGGCGAGTTCGGGGACGCCCATCCATCGGCGCGTGAATATTGCGTTCGCGCCCAGGACGGCATGAATGGGAAACATCTGAAAGACCTTGCATATCCGTATGGTTTTATGCATACGCAGGCGAACAACTACGGATTCCGCGTGCTGATATCGCATCGGTTCCTTCGCATGTGACGCACAAAACTGAATCGCGTTCCCGAGCCATGAACACTCCGACACGCATGCCTTCACGCCACATGGCCGCGCGGATTTCTATAAGTACGCAACACAACTTTCCGATTGCAGGAGCAGACATGGCGCGCACTTCGAAGTTCGACGAGGCACAGGTTCAGGAGCTGCTGTTGCAGGCACTGGAGACGGAACGCGGGGGCATCCAGGTGTACATGGCCGCGATCAAGGCCGCGCAGAACCCCGACCTCAAGAAGGAATGGGAGGAATACCTGGAAGAGACGAAGACGCACGAGGAAGTGCTGACGCGCGTGTTCGGCGAGCTCGGCCTGGATACCGAGCAGCAGAGTCCGGGACGCATGATCGTCGCGCACCACGGCCAGTCGCTTGTGCAGGCGATCGAGATGGCCATGAAGGAAGCCGATCCGGCAGCGGCGGAACTCGTCGCGGCCGAGTGCGTGGTTCTGGCCGAAACGAAGGACCACCAGAACTGGGAACTGATCGGCCAGGTCGCACTGAAGGCCAAGGCCGATTACGCGGACGTACTCAAGCAGGCTTATCAGGCGGTAGAGAAGGACGAGGACCATCACCTCTATCACACGAAGGGGTGGGCCCGTGAGCTGTGGATCCAGTCACTCGGATTCCCCGCCGTGCTCCCGCCGCCGGAAGAAGTGAAGCAGGTGGAGACGGCCATCGGCGCCTCGCGCGCCGAACAGGCGCGCGAAACGATGATCAAGCGCCACTGAGAGTGAGTCGTCCACTTGACGTACACGGCCGCCATAAAGGCGGCCGCGTTCGTCATGAGCGGCGCAAAGCGGACGTGATGATCAGAAGCCCAGGCCGTGTTCGCGCGCGTAGGCGTAGAACTCGAGGTCGCTCTTCACGCCCAGCTTGCGCATCGCCTCGACTTTCTGGCTGCTGACGGTCTTGACGCTGCGGTTGAGCTGGCGCGCGATCTCGGACACGGTGCGGCCGGAGGCGAACAGACGCATGACTTCGGCCTCGCGCTTGGACAAGGTGGTGGTCGCGTGGGCGGATTCCGCCTGGGCCAGTTCGAACTGCTTGCGGATCGAGGTACTGACGTAATTGCGGCCCATGGCCGCGGCGCTCACCGCAGCGGGGAGTTCCTTCACGGCGTCGGCCTTGCTGATGACCGCGCGGACGTTGGGCAGGCGCGCGACCGCACTCAGCACGGCGGGATTGCCCAGTTGGGTCAGGACGACCAGGGAGCGGTCCGGCCAACGCCGTCCGAGCAGCTGCAGCAGGGTCATGCCGTCGGCGACCTGCTCTCCCGGCATGTTGAAATCGGTCAGTACCAGCTCGCACGCGGTGGCATCGAGCGTGCGGATCAGTTCGTCCGGGCTGGTGACCTCGGCGACCACGCGGAAGTGCGAGTCCTGTTCCAGCAGCATGCGAACGCCGCTGGAAACTATCGGATGGTCATCTGCGAGGACGATGCGGAAGACCAAGCGGGTTCCTGTCGCTTGCGGTGGCGGGACGTCGGGTCCCGGGTCCAAGGTCGGCGGAAAGGCCGGGGTGCTGCGTTTTGGAAGTATATACCCGGCATTTCCGGGGAGTTATCGGCGCATTCCCCGTCCCCGCGTCGGTGGTTCAGGCGTCGTCGGTTCGCGCTGACGCGAGGGTCGGCTAGACTGTGCCCATGTTGCGGTCGATCGTCATGCGGATGCTGCTGTGCGTCGCCCTGATCCTGAACGGATCGGGCTATGCGTTCGCGGCCACGCAGATGGAGCTGCAACATCTCGTCGTGGCTCCCGAGATCGCAGGCGCTCCCGCGGCCGATCCGGCAACGCCTTGCCATGAGTCTGCAGCCGTTTCTCCAGCGGACGTGACGCCGCACCACGCGACGACTGTCGATTGCGTCGCTGAAAAGGCGCATACCCCGGAGCAGGGCTGCTGCCAGCCCTCGCAATGCAGTTGCGACTGCCTGCAGCACGCAACCAGCGCCGTGCGGCATGCGGTGCCCTCCGCGTATATCCCGCGCGAAACCCGCGTCGTTTCCGCGCAGGCTGCGCGGCACGCGTCGCCACTGCTGCCCAACCTGTTCAGGCCGCCCATCGGCTGAGTACCCCGTGGCACACCCGTGCCGTCGATCCGTCTGCGCGCGCCTGAGGCGTGCGCACTCGACATCCTTGCGGAGTACTTCATGACATCTGATTTCTCCCCGCGCGACGCGCTGTCCGTGTCGCGACGCCGCTTCGTCACCGGCCTGGCAGCCGGCGGCGTGGCAGCGGGTACCCTCGCCTGGCGCGGACCGGCACTCGCAGCCGGCACGCCTGCGCCTGCAACCCTGCGTGGCACCGACTTCGACCTGGCCATCGATGCACAACCGGTCAACATCACCGGACAAGCGCGCCCGGCAGTCACCGTCAACGGCTCGCTTCCGGCGCCGATCCTGCGCTGGCGCGAAGGCGACACTGTCACCCTGCGCGTCGCCAACCGCCTGCCGGTCGAGAGTTCGATCCACTGGCACGGCATTCTGCTGCCGGCCAACATGGATGGCGTCCCCGGCCTCAGCTTCGATGGCATACGGCCTGGCGAGACGTTCGTCTACCGCTTCGACATCCGCCAGTCGGGAACCTACTGGTACCACAGCCACTCGCTGTTCCAGGAACAGGCCGGCCTGTACGGCGCCATTGTCGTCGACCCGCTCGAACCCGCGCCGTTCCGGTACGACCGCGAGCACGTGATCCTGCTGTCCGACTGGACCGACCTGGACCCGGCCGCCCTCTTCCGCCGCATGAAGAAGATGGCAGAGCACGACAACTTCTATAAGCGCACGGTCGGCGACTTCGTCCGCGATGCACGGCGCGACGGGCTGTCCGCCACACTGCAGGATCGCAAGGCCTGGGGCGAGATGCGGATGACGCCAACCGACATCTCGGACGTCAACGCGCACACCTATACCTACCTGATGAACGGCTCGGCGCCTGCCGCCAACTGGACCGGCCTGTTCCGCAGCGGTGAGAAGCTGTTGCTGCGCTTCATCAACGGCTCGGCAATGACGTACTTCGACGTGCGCATTCCCGGACTGAAGATGACCGTGGTCGCGGCCGATGGCCAATACATCCATCCCGTGACGGTGGACGAGTTCCGCATCGCGGTGGCGGAGACGTTCGACGTGATCGTCGAGCCGTCCGGCCAGGACGCCTTTGCCATCTTCGCGCAGGACATGGGCCGCACCGGTTATGCGCGCGGCACACTCGCGGTACGCCACGGACTGGAAGCACCCCTGCCAGCGCTGGATCCACGACCGATCCTCACCATGGACGACATGGGCCACGGCGGCATGTCGCACGGCGCTCACTCCATGAAGGGCATGGAAGGCGGATGCGGCGCCAGCATGGGCATGAAGGGCACGGAGGGTGGCTGCGGCGCCAACATGGGCCACGCGTCGGATTCGCACGCGGGTCATGGCTCCGCCGCGGCCGCGACGATGCAATCGCATCCTGCCAGCGAGAAAGGCAATCCGCTGGTCGACATGCAGACCATGGCGCCGGCGCCCAAGCTGGATGATCCGGGCATCGGCCTGCGCGACAACGGCCGCAAGGTGCTTACCTACGCGGCGATGAAGAGCCTCTTCGACGATCCGGATGGGCGTGAACCCACGCGCGAGATCGAGCTACACCTGACCGGGCACATGGAGAAGTTCGCCTGGTCGTTCAATGGGCAGAAGTTCAGTGATGCCGAGCCGGTGCGCCTGAACTACGGCGAGCGCATGCGCATCGTGCTGGTCAACGACACGATGATGACGCACCCGATCCACCTGCATGGATTGTGGAGCGACGTGGAGGATGAGCACGGGCAGTTCCACCTGCGCAAGCACACGGTGGACATGCCGCCGGGCACGCGCCGGAGTTATCGCGTGCGCGCGGACGCACTGGGAAGGTGGGCGTACCACTGCCACCTGCTCTACCACATGGAAGCGGGAATGATGCGCGAAGTGAGGGTCGAGGAATGAAGACGTTCCGATCGATCCCATGCGCCATTCCTGCAATTGCGCTGATGCTGGCCACGCACGCTCCGGCGCTCGCGCAGGATCACGACCAGGCGCACGTACAGCAGGCCGGCGCGCAACAGCCTGCTGCGACGGACGGTGCGGCGTCGCACGACCATGCCGGCGACCACAAGCAACACGGCGAAAAGGCACGCGCGCAGGATCATGTACATGACGTGCAGACGCACGCAGACCATGCCGCGTATCCGCCGGCTCCTCCGGAATCCCCTGGGGCGGACCACTCGAAGCACAACACCGCATCTGATCACTCCGCGCATGCGGCACACACTATGGAGCCCGCTGCCCCCGCGGAAGAACCTCTCACGCCCATTCCCGTAGTCACGGATGCCGACCGTGCGGCCGCGTTCCCCGAACTGCATCACGCGATGCAACACGGTTCGGATCTGCATAGCTTCATGCTGGTGGACCGGCTGGAAGCCTGGGATGCGGACCACGGCAGCGGCCAGGCTTGGGAAGCGCAGGCCTGGATCGGCGGCGACCTCTCGCGGTTATGGCTGCGCTCCGAAGGCGTGCGCGTGGATGGCCATACCGAATCGGCGAATCTCGAAGTGCTCTATGGACGCAGCGTGTCCGCATGGTGGGACGTGGTCGGCGGCGTCAGGCACGACTTCCAGCCGGGCTCGCCGCAGACCTGGGCCGCCATCGGTCTGCAGGGGCTGGCGCCGTACAAGTTCGAGGTGCAGGCCACGGCATACCTGGGCGAGTCCGGGCAGACCGCGGCGAACATCGAGGTCGAGTACGAGTTGCTGCTCACCAATCGACTGATCCTGCAGCCGCTGGTCGAAGTGGAGTGGCATGGCAAGGATGACCCGCGACGTGGCGTCGGCTCCGGCCTGGGCAAGCTCGAAGCGGGCCTGCGCCTGCGCTACGAGTTCACGCGGCGATTCGCGCCGTACGTGGGCGTCGTGCATGAGCGTGCGTTCGGCGGTACGGCGGACCTGCACGAGGCAGCGGGCGAGGACCCGCGGGATACGCGTGTGGTCGCCGGCCTGCGGCTGTGGTTCTGAGGAGGCGCGATGAATCGCATCGGCAAACTCATTGCACTACCGATACCGGCTGTCGCTCTTTCGATGGCACTCACCGCATGCGACGGCACCGACGTGCCCATCGCGGTGACCGCGTCGGCTGCGCTTGCGAAGAGTCCGCCGGCGCAGGCTCCTGTGGCTTCGCGCGACGATGCCCTGCCCCGCATGCTCGTGACCAAGAGTCCGACCTGCGGCTGCTGTGGCGCGTGGATCGAGCACATGCGCCATGCAGGCTTCGAGGTCGACGTGCACGACACGGAAGACGTGCACTCGGTGAAGCAACAGGCCGGCGTCCCGTTCGGAAAGGGGTCGTGCCACACGACACAGATCGACGGCTACTTCATCGAAGGCCATGTGCCCGCAGAGGACGTGAAGCGCCTGCTGGCCGAGCGTCCCGATGCCAGAGGGCTGGCGGTGCCCGGCATGCCCGCGGGCTCGCCCGGTATGGAAATGCCGGACGGCCGCGTGCAGCCCTACGTGGTGGAACTGGTCGCGAAGGACGGGAGCACGTCCGTTTTCGCGGCCCACGGTCAATGAACCCGCGGCGGCACGGTCGGAGCGCGCCGCCAGGGGCTTGACTCTGGACCATGGTCCAGCCCGCAGACTCCCCGCATGCCATCGAAGAGGTAGGTCATGCAGATCGGTCAACTCGCCAAGCGCAGCGGTGTCGCCATCGACACCGTGCGCTATTACGAACGCCACGGGCTGTTGCCCAAACCCGTGCGACAACCGTCCGGCTACCGTCATTACGACGAGCAGGACCTCGTACGCCTGCGCTTCATCAAGCGCGCCAAGGCGCTGGGCTTCACCCTTAACGAGATCCAGGAACTGCTGTCGCTGTCGGACCATCGTGCTGGCGACGTCGCCGGAATCAAGGCGGCAGCGATGGAGAAGCTGGCCGATGTCGAGCACCGGCTGGAAGAACTGACGCGGATCCGCGACGGCCTGCGCTCGCTGGTCGACGCGTGCCCTGGACATGGCGATCCGTCCCAGTGCCCGATCCTGGGCGCGCTGGCGAAGGAGGACGCATGAGCGCGCATCCCCACCACGGCCATTCGCACCACGATCAGGCGCACGGACATGCCCACGACCGCCCGCATACCGATGCGCCGACGAGGTCGGCCTCGTGCTGTTCGCACAAGCCGGCGCCGGCGGGTCCCGAGACCGTGACCGACCCGGTCTGCGGCATGCAGGTGGATCCCGCGACATCGAAGCACCAGGCCACGCACGAAGGCGTCACCCATCACTTCTGCTCGGCACGCTGCCGCGAGCGGTTCGTAGCTGACCCGCAGAAATACCTGTCGCCGCAGGACGACCCTGCCCCTGCTCCAGCCGGCACCATCTATACCTGCCCCATGCATCCGGAAATCCGTCAGGACCATCCCGGTAGCTGCCCGTTGTGCGGCATGGCGCTGGAACCGGAAATGCTCAGCCTGGATGAGGAGGACAACCCGGAGCTGCGCGATTTCTCCCGCCGCTTCTGGTGGACGCTGCCGCTGACGCTGGTAGTGCTGGGCCTGGCTATGTTCGGCCAGTACACGCACGCACTCAGTGCGACCGCGCGCACCTGGATCGAACTCGCACTGAGCGCACCGGTGGTGCTGTGGGCCGGTTGGCCATTCCTCGAGCGCTGCGTGCACTCGATCCGCAACCGCAGCCCGAACATGTTCACCCTGATCGGCATCGGCGTGGCGGCGGCGTTCGGCTACAGCGTGGTCGCGACGGTCGCGCCGGACATCTTCCCCGTCTCTTTCCACGAACACGGGCGCGTGGGCGTGTACTTCGAAGCTGCGGCGGTGATCGTGTCGCTGACCCTGCTGGGTCAGTTGCTCGAACTGCGCGCGCGGTCGAAAACCTCCGCTGCCATCAAGGCCCTGCTGGGGCTCGCACCGAAGACCGCGCGCCGCCTGCGCGAGGACGGCAGCGAGGAAGACATCGAACTGACCCATGTGCACGTCGGCGATCGCCTGCGCGTGCGCCCGGGTGAAAAGGTGCCGGTGGACGGCGTCGTGCTTGAGGGCCGCTCCAGTGTGGACGAATCCATGCTGACCGGCGAACCGATTCCTGTGGAAAAGGATGTCGGCGCGAAGGTATTCGGTGCCACCCTCAACGGCACCGGCAGCTTGGTGATCCGCGCGGAGAAGGTCGGCTCGGAAACCGCGCTGGCGCAGATCGTGCAGCTGGTAGCGCAGGCGCAGCGCTCGCGTGCACCGATGCAGCGCATGGCCGACAAGGTTGCGTTCTGGTTCGTGCTCGCCGTACTGGCGGTGGCGGTGGCGACGTTCTTCGCCTGGGGGCTGTTCGGTCCGGAACCGTCATGGACCTACGCCGTGCTCAACGCGGTATCGGTGCTGATCATCGCCTGTCCGTGCGCACTGGGACTGGCGACGCCGATGTCGATCATGGTTGCCACGGGACGCGCCGCGCAAACGGGTGTGTTGTTCCGCGATGCGGAGGCCATCGAGAATTTCCGCCGCATCGACACGCTCGTCGTCGACAAGACCGGCACGCTCACCGAAGGAAAGCCGACCTTCCGCATGGCGGTTCCTGCCAACGGCTTCGACGAAACGCAACTGCTCACCCTAGCCGCCAGCCTGGATGCCGGCAGCGAACATCCGCTGGCCGATGCGATCGTTGCCGAAGCGCGACGCCGCAACCTGGCGCTCGATCCGGTTGAGGGCTTCGAATCGGCGACCGGCATCGGCGTGCGTGGTCGCGTGGGCGGCAGGCGCGTGGCGATCGGCAACACTGAACTGATGCGAGAGGAAGGTACTGATATCGCGTCGCTCTCGAAACACGCTGAATCGCTCCGCCACGAAGGCGCCAGCGTCATGTTCGTGTCGGTGGATGGCACGGCGGCCGGTATGATCGCCGTAGCCGACCCGATCAAGGCCTCCACGCCGGACGCCATCCGCGCCCTGCACGCGGCCGGCCTGCGCATCGTCATGGCCACGGGCGACGGCGTCGCGACCGCCCACGCCGTCGCACGCACGCTGGGCATCGACGAAGTGCATGGCGAGGTGCGACCGAAGGACAAGCTCGCGCTGGTGCAGCGCCTGAAGGCCGAAGGTCGCAGGGTCGCGATGGCGGGCGACGGCATCAACGATGCCCCTGCCCTGGCCGCAGCCGACATCGGCATCGCGATGGGCACCGGCACCGACGTGGCGATGTCGAGTGCGCAGGTCACACTGGTCAAGGGCGACCTGCGCGGCATCGCGCGCGCACAGGCGATGTCGCGGGCCACCGTGGCGAACATGAAGCAGAACCTCGCCTTCGCCTTCCTCTACAACGCACTGGGCGTACCGATCGCCGCCGGCGTGCTGTATCCGATCACCGGCCTGCTGCTCAGTCCGATGATCGCGGCGCTGGCGATGAGCCTGAGCTCCGTGTCGGTGGTCGCGAACGCGCTGAGGCTGGGCAAGGTTGACCTGGTCAGGCAATAACGCACTCGCTGCGTCCGGATGCGCAACCGCATCCGGACCGGCTTTTGGCACTACAGCACCGGCACTCGCGTCAGATCCCGCTCGCCCTTCAGTGCGACCGCCTGGCGCTCCAGCCGATCCGCCGTCGTCCGGTCGCCGAGTGCGCGGTGCAGACGCCACATCGCCCACGCGACGCGATAGTCGGTCTCCACGAACGCGTCGAGATCGCCCAGCACCGCCACCGCAGCCTCCGGCCGTTTATCCAGCAGGAGGCAGGCCAGCGCCACGCCTACGCGTACTCGCGTTTCCGGGCTGTCGGCACGGGTTGCATCGCGCCAGGCGCGATCCACGAAGGCTGACGTATCGGCCCGGTCCCCCTGCGCCCGCACCATGAGCGCCTGCGCGGCCGCGGTGAGCAGGTGTGCATCGATCCCGGTCGCACCCTCCATGCGCGACATCCAGGCCTGCGCCGTGCCGAAGTCGTTCCGGCTCAGCGCGGCTTGCACAGCGGTCAGGCCAGTCTCTACATCGATCGGCTCTTCCGGCGGCGGAAGGCGACGAGCCAGGGCATCCGCTTCGGCTAACCGTCCCTCGGAAAGCGCCAGTCGCATCGCGAGCCGACGCATTCTGGGCGCATCGTCCGGAACGCCGAGGCGACGCAGACGCACCAGCCCGGAGTTCGCATCACGCAGACGCCCGGCATCGAGTTGCGCCCTCGTCAGCACGGCCGCGATCCGCTGATCGAGCGTTCCGTCCTCGACGGAGCGCGCCAGTTCATCGGCACGCCGTGCGGTCTGCAGTGCCTGCAGCGGTTGCGCCATGGTCAGCTGCGTCGCGGCCATCGCCGAGAGCGTCGCAGCGAGATAGTCGTCCACCTCGAAGCGCCGGAACACCTCCATTGCGCGTTCGAACTCCATGATCGCCTGCGAATGATGGCCGCGACGGGTTTCGACGATCCCGAGATTCGTCCCCACCATCGCGGCCTCGATCAGATTCCCGGCCTGCTGCATGGCGACGCGCGCTCGTGCCATGTCGCGCACGGCGTCGTCGATGCGTCCCTGCTCCACGCGCGAGACGCCGCGGCCGTTGTACGCCTGCCCGAGCAGGTTGGGGTCGGTGACGACGCGGTCAGTCCGTGTCAGCAATGCAAGAGCGTCGCTGTAATAAGCCTCGGCACGCGCGAACTGCCGACGGCGGATCTCCACCGCTCCGGACCCCATGAGCGCAAGCGCCCGCACGTCCTCGTCTGGCGTGCGGGCGCCAAGCACTGCCTCGAACACACGAGCGGCCTGGTCCATGCGGCCCGCCCGGTATTCGAGCTGCGCCTCACGAACACGAAGCAGGGGCTCGGCGCGCTGCTCCGGCGACGCCTGCGCGATCAGCCGGCGGACGGCGGGCAGCTGGCCGGCGGACAGCTCTGCGTCTATCTGCTGGACTCGTTCGGCCAGCGGCCGCGATCCTCCCTCATCGGGCGGCACACGGCCCATGCGACGCAACCAGGAATCCGCAGCCGCCGACGCGGCCACCAGCGCGGTCTCGCCGCGGGCGTCGATCGTCCGCGCCCGGCGGCCGTCGAACATCTGCAGCCGCACGCGCCAGCCGGTGGTTCCCCGATACGCCTCCGGCGCGATCACCCATGCGGCCCCGCTGGTCGCACGGATGCGGGCCCACTCGGCCTCGCCCTTCGCTGTGCGCAGCCGTGCGCCCAGGTGCAACGCCTGCTCGCTGGGCAGGACGCTCATGCCGCCCAGACGCAGGCGCGCGGCAATGTAGTCCATAGCGCCCAGCCGGACCCAGGCGTCTTCCGGCTCCTGAGGCGTCACGGCCACCGGCAGCACGACGATCGTCCCGGCGGTGCTCGAAGTCGGTGTCACCTGCTGCTGCCAAGGCCGCAGCCACAGCAGGGCTCCCAGTGCGACGAGTACCGCCACGATCAGGACCGACGCGAAGCGCCAGCCGTGCCGTCGCGGTGGTGTAGGTGTTGGGGCCGAGTCGCTCACCGGTGCCGCTGCAGGAACGGTCGCGTCAGGTGAGGCGGGTGCGATGACGCGATGGACCTCTTCCACCGGCGCGACCCATTGATAACCGAACCGTGGCACCGTGCGGATCCTGGCTTGGCGATCGCCGCTGTCGTCCAGTGCCTTGCGAGCGCGCAATAGCGTCTGCGCGACGACGGTATCGCTGACGTCGATCCGCCCCCATACGGCCGAAATCAGTTCGTCGCGCCCCACCGCGCGCTCGCGGTGGGCCATCAGGTACGCCAGGCACTCGAAGGACTTGGGCGGCAGCGTCACCGCCACGCCGTTTCGCGACAGGCTGCGTGAGGCAAGATCGAGTTCGTACTCGCCAAATCGATAGCGCGCATGGCGCATGCCCGATACATCCTTGCTCTGCTGCCGAGCGCATGCCCTGCCGAAGGAGCGATCCTAAGGGATCGCCCGCCATTCGGAGCGTCATCGGGCACCGGCATCCGAATCACCGTGCCCGCGCATCGGACAGGCGCGGGCAGACAAAGAAAGCCGGCCGGGACGATCCCCTGAAATCCCTTTCTCGCCCCGGCCAGCCAAGCCGGCAGTCACCAGCCGGCAACGGCAGTCCGTCATCCCTGGCTGCCTTGCGTAGCGGCATTACATGTCGAGGGCCGCGGTGGCGGCCGAGACACCGCAGAACCGGCGCCGCTCCCCATGAGCTTCGGCCCAGTCCATGCACCAGTCGCGCCCCTCGTGACGCACAGTCGAGAAGCGCGAGATGACGCGCTTGAAAGAGCGATCACATTTCGATGACAAGACTCCGCGACCGCCGATACGCGGCCTCCGGAGATGCGTCGCGCGTAACGGCCCTTGCAACGCGGCAGCCGCAAGCTCGGGTCGAGCCGTCAGACGCGCAGCCGTTTCCCTTCAGTTGAACCGCCTGGGACGGAGAAACAGGTACGCGGGAACAAAAAAACAGAGGCCGCCTTGCGGCGGCCTCTGTTCTGTTTGGCGTCCCCACGGGGATTCGAACCCCGGTCGCTACCGTGAAAGTGCAGCGTCTATCGTTCGCCGCCGTTTGCGAACGTTCACCTAAATCCGCCTGCAACCCTCGTCATCGTTGACTTCCACGGCCGCTTATGTACGGTAGCGTCCATGGGTGATTGTGCCCGTGAACTCCGGATAACTCCGGAAACCGAGGACTCGCTACAGTGGCAAGGAACCCGCGTGACCACCGCCTGGAGACCCGAGGCGCACGATCGAAGCTCAAGGCGCGCAAGGAGCCGTACTGGCGCCAGATCGTCCCCGGCACATTCCTCGGCTACTACAAAGGGCTGCGCGGCGCTGCATGGATCGTGCGGCAGCGTGATGGCGACGGATATCGGCACCAGCGTGTCGGGATTCCGGATGATCACGCCGACGCCGATGGCCAAGTCGTGCTCAGCTATGCCCAGGCGACGAAGGCCGCGACGTCGAACCGACTGAAGGAACGCAATCACGCTCCTCGGCACTACGGCGATGGGCTGACGCTTAATTCCATCATGCAGACCTACGTCGACGAGCACTTGGCCGGCAAGGGATCGCAGGAGATCACGCGCCAGCAATGGGCTCGGCATATCAAGGACGGCATCGGCGCGAAGCTCGTCACCGCGCTGGACTCGGACGCTCTCAGGAAATGGCATCGGGGCATGATCGCGAAGGCGCCGACCGTGCGCGGGAAGGCGCAGCCGTTCGATGCGACTGATCCAGACCAGGTACGCGCACGCAAGGCAACGGCCAATCGCGTCCTGTCCATGGTTAAGGCCGCACTCAATCGAGCCTGGAAGGACGATCTACTGCCTTCCGACCTGCCAACCTACTGGATGAAGGTCGACCCGTTCGCGCTCGGCGAAGAGCCGGAGCCGCGCATGCTTGAGCAGGATGAGATCACGCGCCTGCTGAACGCTGCGCCGGCGGACCTTCGCACGCTTCTGCAGGGCGCACTCATGACGGGTGCCCGCCGCGGCGAACTGTTGGACCTCCGCTGCCGCGCGTTCGATCCGGACACGCGCACGTTGCGCATCTATCAGGGCAAGACAGGAAAGACGCTGACGCAGCCGCTTACGCCAGAGGGCGCCGCCTTGTTCGATACGCTCACCGCTGGGCGCGAGCCCGCAGACCATATGTTCAAACGCGCGGACGGGCGCGCCTGGAGCAAGGACGATGTGACTAAGCCAATGGCCGCTGCGGTCGAAGTCGCGAAGCTCGATGACGTGAGCTTCAAGACTACGCGAGCGACATACGGAAAGCTTTTGCTGATCGCTACGCGCGACCTGGAGTTGGTCGCCAAAGCATTGGGACACAGCGACAGCCGCATTACGCGCAAGCACTACGCGCGCTACCTACCTAACGAGGTAGCAGCCGGCGTGGCGAAGCTCCCCGCGCTGGGCATCGCACGCGATTCCAAGGTATCAAGACTCCGGCGAAAGGCCGGCTAAGCGGTCGGCGGGCGCGTTGCGAGCGCGCCCAACCGACCTTCCACAACCGTTCTGAACAGGAGAACGACCATGGCACGCAAGAGTGTAACGCCGGCAGAAGTGTTGGCCCTTTTCATGGAACTGGATAGCCCTCAGCGAACTGAGCTCGCTGAGTGGATCCGGCTGTCTCAGCGAACCGATCTGTGGCTGGAAGGGGCGTCCGTTCGGCGGCACACCGACGAGGAGATCGGCCGCATGTTCGGCACCAGGAAGCTTCCCCCGCCTTGGGCAAAGTCATGGCCCGCTGCGATCCCGGCCTGATTAGAGCATCGGACTTTTAATCCGCTGCTTTTCCGAACACGGGGATTTTCAATCCCCTGCTCATGCCGAGTCCTCTCCTGGGACTCGGCCAACCTCCATGCATGGCCGCGAGGCCGGCGGATTTTGAGTCCGCCGACGCCCGGGAGAGGACTCGAACATGGGGCGGAGACTGAGGGATTCGAACCCTCCGCCCCTGTCGTTGGACTCGTTGACTGTTAATCAGGGGGTCGTTCGACCTATTCCCACCGTGTCCCCGGATGACGGACAACGTCGTACAAGCTCGCAACGAGTGGACGACTGGGAATGCTGGCTGGTTCAGTGGCGTACCACGGGCTTGAAGTTGCAGCTTTTATGTGTCAGCGTTTCCACCATGGGCCAATCCAACGGCTCTCTTTCGATAGCTAGTAGCGACGCGCGAGGCGGATTGGCCTAGAGCCAGGCAGGTGCTGGAAACACCTGTGCAGCGGGTAGCGCAACCTACAGTGAAACCTCTCGGCCCGACCCAAGAATCGGCCGCAGCATCGGTGGATCCCCCCGGTGTGGAGAACGGAAGCGGCACGCAGCCCCGTCCCCAAGCTGCGATGACCCGCTGTCCCGGCTATTGATTGCAATCCCCAACACTTAAGTCTGCCGGCACAGCGATTCCTGCAACCTCGCCTGAGGAGTCGCTTCGTGAAGAAAACCACCGTATCAACGGTCAACCCGCTCACCCATCAAGTACCCGAAGCGTGCCAGCGCATCGGTGTCAGCCGGACCATCCTGTACGCGCTCATCAAGGAGGGGGAGATCAACCCGATCAAAATCGGGAAGCGCACCCTCATCCCCGACTCTGAGCTCATCAGGCTCGTTGACCGTATGCAGCGTGGCGAAAAGGTCCGCCTGAGGGCCGAAGCATGAAGCGCCGCCCTCTACCGGAGCGTTTGGCAGTGACCGACGCGCTTCGCGATGAAGCCCAAGCGCGAATGATGGCGCAGACACCGCTCGGTCGTGCGCAACTCGAAGAATCACGCAACTACCTGCAACAGGTCCGCGACATCGAAGCCGCAAACGTCAAAACAATCGACGAGGCGCTGGCCATCCTGCGGGGCGTGTTGGGGGGCTGCCACTGATGGCCCGGCCCCAGAAGCGACAACGCCACCGGGTGCGAGCCGGCGGCGTTGGTAAGGCGCAGTCCCGGGCGGGACAGGTCGATCATACGCTGCGAACGCTGCTGATCAACTACCTGAGCCTGCCGACCGGTCACACCGTGATCATCAACGGCCTCGCCTACATGTCGGACGAAGCGGCGATGTACTCCCGCGCGATCGTAGAGCGCGAATCCCAGTTGCCGCCTGGCGCGCTGGAGGCAGCGCTGAACAGCCTCCTGCCGGAGGTGCGCGCGTGACTCCAGCCGATCTAGACGCGGCGCGCTCGTTCCTCACGGTCTTGGATGAGTCGACCGATGCCTTTTGCTTTCGCGCCATCTGGCCGGCACGCGATGGCACTCCGGCGAAGAACTTCACCGGAACCTTCGACCAGGTGTCGCGCCACCTCGTGCAGTACAACGCCAAGGGGTACGGCATCTACGTCGTTGTCAACGAAGGCGGGCATGACGGGGACAGCATCAGGCGCGTGCGCTCTGTTTATGCCGACAACGACATTGCTGGGCTTCCGCTGCAGGTGGCGTTTGACTGCGGACTGGAACCACACGTCGCGGTCGAGACCAGCCCCGGGAAATGGCACACCTATTGGCTCGTCGACGATCTTCCGCTCGACAAATTCTCTGCAGTACAGAGCGCGATCGCAGCGAAGCTGGGAACCGACACCAACGTTAGTGATCTGCCGCGCGTCATGCGCCTGCCGGGCTTCGACCACACGAAGGGCGAGCGCCACCGGGTGCGTATCGTGCACGAGTCTGGTGCACTGCCATACACCGCCGAGAAGATCCTGGCTGCATTCCCACCCGCGGCCATGCCTGCGTCCCAAGCGGCGCCTGCCTCGTCTGCAGCGGCCATCGCCGTTGATCCCGGGACGATCGCAGAGCTGCGAGCGGCGCTTGCCTCCATGCGTGCTGATGACCGCAAGCGCTGGATCGCGATGGGCTGTGCGCTGCGCGAGCTCGGCGACGTCGGTCGCGCCTTGTGGGTCGAATGGTCGCAGACCTCGGCCGAATGGCAGCCGTCGGACGCTATGACGTGGGACACACTCAAGCATGATCGCACCGGCTACCGTGCTGTGTTCGCGGCAGCGCAGGAAGGCGGATGGGTGAACCCGCTCAGCAACGCTGCCACGCTGCCTGTTGCGCGAAAACCCTCAGCCCAGGCGCCCGCCATCGCCAGCGCCGCAGACCTGCTCACGCGAGAGTTCGCGCCTGTCCAGTGGGGTGTGCATGGCATTCTCCCCGAGGGCGTCAGCATCCTTTCCGGCGACCCGAAAATTGGCAAGAGCTGGCTCTTGTATCAGGCAACGATCGCTGTCGCTGCCGGGCGCCCGCTGTGGCCGGGGCGCGGGCCTGAGCAACAGGGCGACGCTCTCATGCTCGCGCTCGAGGACAACGACCGCCGGCTACAGCGGCGCCTCAACAAGCTGCTGCCGCGATTCGTGCGGATTAGCGCCCGCGGTTTCGACCATGCCGACGTGACACGCCTCCACTACGCCACCGAGTGGCCCCGGGCCGAAGACGGCATTGCGCACCTCACCAAGTGGCTGCGCGACCATCCGGATTGCCGCCTGGTCGTCGTGGACACCGTCAGCGCGTTCCGCCAGAAGGACGTCTCGAAGCAGAAGAGCGCATATGCCGCTGACTACGAAGTAGGCGAAATGTTCAAGCCCCTCGCGCGCGAGTTCAGTTGCGCCATCGTCCTGGTAATGCACAACCGCAAGCAGAGCAGCAACGACGCGCTGCAGATGGTGTCAGGCACGCAGGGCATGACCGGCGGCGTCGACAACGTTCTTGTGATGCGTCGTGAGCGTGGGCAGCTGGACGCGGGCCTGTACGTGGACGGGCGCGACATCGAAGAGCCCCAGGAAATCGCCCTGCGCTTCGACGACGGCTTCTGGTCTAGCGATGGTCGCACTGTTTCAGACGCTCAGATGAGCAAGGAACGGCAGGCGGTTCTCGATGCCCTCCACAAGCTCGGCGGGAAGGCCAAGATCCGCGAAATCGCCGATTTGTTACCGCAGGGATACGGGGCGGTGCGCAAGCTGGTAACAACCATGGTGCGCTCCGGCCAGCTGAAAAACGAAGGCGGAACCTACTCCCCCCTCACTGCTGGTAACAGTGGTAACGAAGTAACAGCGGAGGCGGCGTAACAGGATGGGTAGTCAGCCTGTTACCGCTGTTACGCGCGTGGGAAGAGCGGCGGGGCTGGAGCTCTGCTCAGCCGTGTGGCGCCCACCCTAAAAAAGCCTGCCCAGCACAGTCGCCACCGGCACACGGTAGCGAATACCGAGCAATAGCAAGGCCCGCACCATGTTTTCCGGACTTTCTCCGAAGAATCAGCCCATTTCGGGCCCAAAACCATGAGGCAAATCCCCATGACCAATCCTTCTCCCGAAGCCCTCCAGGTTGAGATCGACGCCCTGCGCACGCAGAACGCTGAACTCCTGGCCGAGGCGAAGGCCGCCAAGCGCCAGCTGCGCGATCAGGCCGAGCAGGTTCAGGCACTCACCACAGAGCGCGACCAAGCCCTCACCCAGGTGCGCGAGCTCGCCGTCGGCCAGCCGGTGCGGCAGATGCTGGAACGCATCAGCGTGGCCCCAGACGTCCTCCAGGTCATGCTCGACAAGCACGGCTACCAGTTCGCGCACGAGGACGGCCGCATCGTTGTCCGCGACAAGGACGGGGGCATACCGAAGATCTGGGAGCGCGGCAGCGGTGGCAAGGGCGAGCCTCGCGAGGTGGTGTTCACCGAGGCGGATCTGACGACCATGCTGTGTGAGGCCTGGGCCGAACCGAGCAATCGCAGCCCCACCGCGAATGAGTTCGGCCACCTCATCAAGGCGCCGAACTCCTTGGCGACGGGAGGCGGCGCCGGTTTCCCGTGGCGCAGCGGCAGTTCGTCACGCCCGCGTCAGAATCCGCCGGCGGCACCGGCGCCGAGCGGCCTTGGGCTTCGCTGATGGGTGCAGGGGGCGGAGCTATCTCCGCCCCTGTCCCTTAGGAGGGGACCGGCTTCTTAACCGTTGTCGTCGCGCTCAAGCAACTTTTCGAGGATCGCGCGGTAGATCTCGTCGCTGCGGTCCTGGATGAATTGCAGGTCGACCTTCAGATTGATGGACGGGTTTGCCAGCACACCGGCAGCCAGCTGCGCGGCAATAAGTTCGGCCTTTTCGCGAATCATCTCACCACTCCCCGCCGCCATCATGACGGCGCCAATCGAAAGCTACACCCGCGCCTCGGGCTGCGCACGAGATTGCGGCGCGCGGGACCGCGCCATACTCTCCGCCTCAAGGGAATGGGGAAATGCCATGGGATTTCGTTTTCAACGGCGCATCAATCTGGGTGGCGGTTGGGGGCTAAACACGAGTGGGTCGGGCGCATCGCTGAGCGCGCGTGGCAAGCACGGCTCGATTGGAACCAAGGGCTTCAGCTTGCGCAGCGGCATCCCCGGCCTGAGCTACCGCCAGGGCTGGGGTAAGAACTCAGGCGCGATCGTTGCAATCGTCGCCCTCGCCTTCATGGCCGTCGCCATCGTGGTACAGGTGTTGCTCGTCGTCCTGCCCCTGCTGTGGCAGTGCGTACTCTGGCTGGCGCTCACGACCTACGACCTCTGCGTGTATGGCGTCCGGAAGGTGCGGGGCTTACCAACATGAAAAAGGCGGCCCCCGAAGGGGCCGCGAAGTATCACAGCCAGTCCCCCCAGATCTTTAGTCCCGCCGCGATCACGTCGAGGGCCGATTTCACCAAGGGCAACCAGCGTTGCAAGTGCTTCCTAAGGTCCTTCATTTACATCTCCAGGCCCGAGGGCCGAATACCGGCTTCCTGCCGGCACCCGCAGGATATGTCGAGTTGTCGCACGAGGTGGGATTTGATATTTGCACCCTGGGTCATGCCTCCACGCCCCTCCGGGGCTGGGTAGGCTCACGTTTCCAACCACCGCAAGGAAGGCAAGAATGAGTAAGAGCGCAGAAGAACAGGCGACCGAGATCCTGGTCGCGGTGCTGTCGACCGAGAAGGGCCTGCAGTACATCGGTGAGAGTGGTCCTGAAAACCTGGGCGTGGGCCTATCGACTGTGTGGACTAAGGTCTACGAGACAATCCTCGATCGACGTATCCACCCCAAGCGGTCTTGACTCCCCGCTCAGAGCTGTAATCCTGAGCACAAGTAGAGCATCGCCTGGTGGGTGGTGCCCTACTCCGCCAACGCCCTGGTGGGGCATCGCAACCGGCTGGTGGCCGCAAGCGAACGTGAATCCATCCGTTCTCTTTCGGAGTTCCACCCATGGCTGTCACCCAGATCGCGGACGTCGTCGTCCCCGCCGAATTCACCTCGTACGTCGTGCAGAACACGATGGAACGAACCGCCCTCTTCCAGTCCGGTGTCGCCGTTCGCAACGGCGAGATCGAGGCCCAGCTATCCGCCGGCGCAGACATGTTCACCGTTCCGCACTGGAACGACCTGGGCAACGAAGAGGCAAACATCGTCAACGACAACCCCGCTGACGAGTCCACGCCCTACAAGATCAACGCCGGCAAGCAGATCGTCCGCAAGAGCTTCCTGCACAACAGCTGGTCGGCGATGAACCTCGCCAGCGAGCTGTCGGGCGACAACGCCCTGCCTCGAATCCAGGAGCGCGTGACCGCCTACTGGGATCGCCAGATGCAGCGCCGTCTCGTGGCGAGCCTCAACGGCATCCTGGCGGACAACATCGCCAACGACGGCGGCGACATGGTGCGCAGCATCGCGGCCGCCACGGTCGGCGCCATCACCGCGAACACGCGCTTCAACGCCACGGGCGTGATCGAGGCAGCCGGCACTCTCGGCGATGCGATGCGCGATCTGGTCGCGATCGCGATGCACAGCGACACGTACGAGCACGCGCTCAAGAACGACCTGATCGAGACGGTTCAGCAGTCGGACGGCGGTTTCATCCAGACGTTCCGCGGCCTGGCCGTCATCGTCGACGACGGCATGCCGTTCACGCCGGCTGCCGGGCCCGACGCCGCGGACGCTGCCGCCGTGTACACCACGGTCCTGTTCGGCCGCGGCGCCGTCGGCTACGGCGTCACGGCTCCGCGCGTCGCCAAGGGCACGCAGATCGAGGACAAGCCGAGCGCCGGCAACGGCGGTGGTCAGCAGATCCTCCACAGCCGCGTGAACCTCGCCATCCACCCGGCAGGCTTCCGCTGGCTCGAGGGCTCGGTGGCGCTGGAGAGTCCGTCTATCGCCGAACTCGCTCTCGCGACCAACTGGACGCGCGAGTTCGAGCGTAAGGCGATCCCGCTGGCGTTCCTGCGCCACAACTGAGCCATGGGGTGGAGCGTGCGAGGACCTTTACCTTGACATGGTAGGGGTCACTCACGGCTCGCACGCTTCACCCCAACTTCCCATGGCTGACACCTTCGCCCTCGATATCGCAGCGTTCGCCCGAAAGGCAAAGGCCGCTCAGGATCACGTCGTTCGCAAGATCGCGACGGACCTTCTCACCCGCATCGTCCTGCGCACGCCGGTCGGCAATCCGTCGCTGTGGAAGGGCAAGCCTCCGGCCGGGTACGTCGGCGGCCGTGCTCGCGCGAACTGGAACGTAAGTCTGGGGCGGCCAGATCACATGGTCACCGCGATCACCGACAAGAACGGCCAGACCACGATTTATCGCGCGATGGCGCCGCTGGCGGCGTGGAAGGCTGACGACGCGATCTACATCACCAACAGCCTGCCCTACATCCGCACCCTCGAGTATGAGGGGCACTCCAAACAAGCACCGGCAGGCATGGTGCGAATCTCCGTGGCGGAGTTTCAGACCTTCGTCGACGACGCAGTCCGATCGATCCCGAAGTGAGGACGACACTGATGAACGAAAAGCTTCGAACCATCCGCCTGTACGGCACCTTGGGCGCCAAGTTCGGGCGCGAATATCGCTTGGCTGTCGGAAGCGTTGCTGAAGCCGTGCACGCACTCAGCACGCAACTCCCCGGGTTCAAGCGGTTCCTGATGGAATCGAAAGATCGAGGGATGGCGTTCGCGGTTTTCCACGGCCGCCAGAACCTTCGGGAAGATCAGCTGCTCGACCCTCCTGGCAACGATGCGATCCGCATCGCTCCGGTTCTCGCCGGCGCCAAGCGCGGAGGCGTGTTCCAGGTGATCCTCGGCGCGGCGCTCATCATTGCGGCTGGCTTCTTCACCGGCGGTGCTGGCTGGTCCCTCGCCATCGGCGCAGGCGGCATGGCAGGCGTGACCGCGGGTATTGGCCTGTCGCTCGTGGTTGGCGGCATCACACAGATGCTTGCCCCGAACCCACGGGGCCTTGGTGCGAAGGACAGCCCCTCGAATCAGCCGAGTTACATCTTCAACGGCCCCGTGAATACGCAGGCCCAAGGTAATCCGGTCCCAGTAGCCTACGGGCAATGCTGGGCCGGATCCGCAGTCATTTCGGCGGGCATCTATGCGGAGGACGAGCAGTGACGTTGCGAAGCCGCCTGCCTTATCGCGGCAGGGCCCGCTGATGGCTCGACACCACCGCGTCGCGGTGACAAACAAGCCTCCCCGAAAGGCGGAAGAGAACGTGAAGCGCTGGGCGGCCGAAGGCACCTCGCGCAAGGTCATCGCGCGACGGCTGGGTGTTTCGCTGGAGACCTTCAACACGTGGCTAGTGCGTCACGAAGAGCTGCAAGCAGCGCTAGACGAAGGCATCGAAGAGGAGCACCAAGCCCTACTCGCGAGCCTGCGCAAGCACATGGCCTCCAGCCCGACTCCGGCAATCTTCCTGCTCAAGACGCGCCATGGCTATCGCGAGGGCGACCAGACGAGCGTGACCAACAAGGTGAGCTTCACCTTCAACATCCCCGGCGCCCTCACGCCGGAGCAGTACCAGCAGAAGTACGGCGTTCGCCAGGTGATCGAACACGATGCAAAGCCCGACGATTGAGCTCAGTGAGTTTCAGACCAGAGCAATGGAAGTGCCTGAGTCGTGCGACCTCTTCCTCGGCGGCGGGCGCGGCGGCGGCAAGTCGTACCTGATGGCACTCATGATTGTGCGACACGTTGAGCAGTACGGCGAGCGCGCGCGTGTGTTGTTCGTGCGCAAGAGCTACCGCGGCATCGCAGATTTTGAGCTAGTGTGCCGCGAGGTGTTCGGGAAGATCTACGGAACGGGTGCACGCTACAACGGCGGCGAGCACGTCTGGCGCTTCCCGAATGGGGCCTACCTTGAGCTCGGCCAGATCGAGACGTTCGCCGACTACGACAAATACCAGGGCCGCAGCTTCACCATGCTCATGGCGGACGAGGCGGGCCAGTATGCGGACCCTGCTCTCCTCGACATGCTGCGCTCCAACCTTCGCGGCCCTAAGGACATGCCCATTCGCTGCGTCGTAGCGGCGAACCCGGGCGGCGTGGGACATCACTGGCTGTCCAAGCGCTACGTGTTCCGCGCTGAGCCATGGGCACCCTTTTACGAGGACAAGAGCGAGCGCACTTGGGTGTACGCGCCATCGACGTTCTCAGGCAACACGTTCATCGACCAGCGCGAGTACACCAAGCAGCTGCGCGCGGCATGCCCGGAAGACCCAGAGCTCCTGCGTGCGTGGGTGGAGGGGGACTGGACCGTCAACCGCGGCGCGTACTTCGCTGGTTGCCTGGATGAGAAGCGAAACGCAGTGGAGAACTGGGATGCGATCCCAGAGGGCTGGCGGACCTATCTGGCGCACGACTTCGGCAGCGCGGCGCCGAGCGCGACGTACGTCTTCGCCATCTCACCCGGCGAAGAGATCGGCGGGCGCTTCTACCCCCGCGACAGTGCTGTTCTGGTTGATGAGCTCGCCACGTGCAAGAAGGACAACCTCAATTCCGGATTGGGCTGGACGGTGCCCGACCTGGCAGGCCAGATCAAGGCGATGTGCGCGCGGTGGAAGGTCCCGCCCCGTGGCGTTGCCGACGACGCTTGCTTCGCGCGGAGTGGGCACAGTACCGGCTCGATCGCTGACGAGTTCCGGGAGTTCGGCGTGTTCTTCGAGCCGGCGCGCAAGGCCGATCGCATCACGGGCTGGAATCGCATGCGCAAGCTCTTATCCCAGGCAGGAATGCCGGATCGCCCGGGGCTCTACATCGCCCGGCGTTGCCGCTACTTCTGGGAGACCGTGCCGACGCTGGCGCGCGACGATCGCAAGATAGAAGACCTAGACAGCGATGGCCCGGACCACGGCGCGGATGCGGTGCGCTATGGCGTGCTCCGCATGGATCGGCGCGTGTCGATCGAGCCCTTGAGGCTGTGAGCGTGATAGAACCACCGCTTCATCAACCAGGACGACAGCAATGGATGCAGTGACCGCCAATACCTATCAGGTCAGGCTCGATGAAGAAACTCGCGGCACGGTGCTTGAGTTGCCGATCCTGATTCATCACGGAGGCGCGCCATCGACGAGCCGAACCGTGTGGCTCTTGGTCGAGCCGGTAGTCGAGGAGCTAACCATGCGCGCTGACGGCAGGGTGGAACGCTCGTCTGGGCAGGTGCTTGCCCTAGACGAATAAACTCCGGAACCCCTCCGGAAAAACACTTAGGGCCCGGTTTCCCGAGCCCTAAGTGCTTGATCTATTTGGCGTCCCCACGGGGATTCGAACCCCGGTCGCTACCGTGAAAGGGTAATGTCCTAGGCCTCTAGACGATGGGGACAAAACTGGTTGGAACTCTTCAGCCAACCCCGGTTGTACGAGGTGGTGGAGCCAGCCGGGATCGAACCGGCGACCTCTTGCATGCCATGCAAGCGCTCTCCCAGCTGAGCTATGGCCCCACGTGCTGGAAAGACGAAAATTCTAGCGGGCGTTCAGCGATGTCGTCAAGCGTTCGCTGCCAGATTTTTTTCGTCGTATCCGCCGGCAGCAGGGCCGGCTTCAACGGGGCGTAATGTTGCCACAGCGTGTCCCCGCTCCGCTAGATACTCGAGCCACTTCCCCAGAAACGTATTCATGCGGGTGCGGTGGTCGACCACTTCCGCCGGCGGCGGGTACATGCCGATGGCGTCCTGCCAGCGTCGCCCGACATAGCAGTGCGTGACTTCCAGCTGCCGGGCGTCGTGGTAGAGCCGCAGGTAGGCGGATGGATCGGGTTCGCCAGTGAGCGGATCGCGCATCGCATAGGTGAGGCGCAGTTCGGTCGTGTACGGGTGACGCTCGATGACGTCCAGCCGTACGTCCAGGCCATCGCCGACGCTGGAGTGATAGGTGCCCACCGCCAGTCCCTGCGGGGCGAACAGGCGGGACAGGCGGGAGTGGTTTTCCGCGTAGAGACCCATCAGCCAGCCGAAACGGCTGAGCCTGGGAATGCGTGCGGAGCGCGTGGCGAGGGACATCGACATGGGTCGATCCTACACGCCGCAACCGCCCTGCGGCAGCGTTGACGCATTGCCGCAGCAGGCCTACGGTAAGAGTTCCCTGGGCAGGGTTTTTCAGGGGTTTTCCTGAACCCGCCGTTCAGAACATCTCGCGCTGCAACCCCAACGTCGTCAGCACCTTGCTCGAGATCTCCTCGATCGAGGTATGGGTCGTGCTCAGCGTCGGAATGCGTTCCGCCCGGAACATCGCCTCGGCCGCCGCCACCTCGCGCTTGCAGGTGTCCAGCTGCGCATAGCGCGAGTTCGGCCGGCGCTCCTGGCGGATCTGCTGCAAACGGACCGGATCGATGGTCAGCCCGAACAGCTTGTTGCGGTATGGCCGCAGCCGTGGCGGAAGCCGGTCGTGTTCCAGGTCTTCCTCGGTCAATGGATAGTTCGCGGCGCGCACGCCGTAATGCAGCGCGAGATACACGCAGGTCGGCGTCTTGCCCGCGCGCGACACCGCGACCAGCACCACGTCCGCATCGTGGTAATCGACGCTCTGTCCATCGTCGTGGGTCAACGCGAAATTCATCGCGTTGATGCGACGGTGATACGTCTCGAAATCCACCATGCCGTGCGCAAGCCCGATGCGGCGCTCGCGCGTCTGCTCCAGCTCCCGTTCCAGCGGCTCGATGAACGGCGCGAAAACATCCAGCATCAACGCCCCGCTCTCGGCCAGCGCCGCGCTCACGTCTGCGTCCATGCACGAGTTGATGACCACCGGCCGCACGCCATGAGCCTCGGCGGCGCCGCGAATCTTCTCGGCCACTTCACGGGCGCGCTCGACACTGTCCACGAATGGAATCCGGTCGGTGACGAACTGCACGTCGGTGAACTGGGTCAGCAGACTGTGGCCAATGGTCTCCGCCGTGATACCGGTACCATCGGACACATAGAACACCGGACGTACACCAGCCATCGCGACACCTCGCTGCAGAAAACGCGTCAGGATACGAAAAACCCCGTCGAATCAAGCTTGTATGCGTTCGACGCAGCGGCGATCATATCCGCTTCAACGCGCCCCGCATGCGCCCGCCCCTTCGGAGATTGCCCGCTTGAACGAGAACATCCTCTGGCTGCACGCGCTTCGCCTGACCGACCTGGCCCGCGTCGGCGGCAAGAATTCCTCGCTCGGCGAGATGATCGGCAACCTCTCCGGACTGGGCGTTTCCGTGCCCGGCGGCTTCGCGACCACGGCCGAGGCATTCAAGGATTTCATCGCGCACAACAACCTGCACCAGCGCATCTACGACAAGCTGGCCTCGCTCGATGTCGAGGACGTGCAGGCGCTCACGGCAGCCGGTGGCGAAATCCGCGGCTGGGTCATCGATGCTCCGCTGCAGCCGCAGCTGGATGCCGACATCCGCACCGCCTACAAGCAGCTGTGCGAGGAGAACGGCGGTGGTGATGTCGCCGTTGCCGTGCGTTCCTCCGCCACTGCAGAGGATCTGCCGGATGCCTCGTTTGCCGGCCAGCAGGAGACCTTCCTCAACGTCACCGGTGCCGACGACGTCGTGCACAAGGTCAAGGAAGTCTTCGCCTCGTTGTACAACGACCGCGCCATCGCCTATCGCGTGCACCACGGCTTCAAGCACGAGGACGTGTTCCTGTCGGCGGGCGTGCAGCTGATGGTGCGCTCGAACGTCGGCTCGTCGGGCGTGCTGTTCACGCTGGACACCGAGTCGGGTTTCCGCGACGTCGTCTTCATCACGTCGAGCTACGGTCTGGGCGAGATGGTCGTGCAGGGTGCGGTGAACCCGGACGAGTTCTACGTCTACAAGCCCACGTTGCAGCAGGGCAAGCAGGCGATCCTGCGTCGCGGGCTCGGGGCCAAGCAGCAGCGCATGGTGTATTCCGACAAGCCGGGTGAGCGCGTGCGCATCGAGGAGACGCCGGCTGAATTGCGCAACGCGTTCTCCATCAGCGACGAAGACGTGCAGGAACTGGCCAAGCAGGCGCTGGTCATCGAGAAGCACTACGGTCGCCCGATGGACATCGAGTGGGCGAAGGACGGCGTCAGTGGCAAGCTCTTCATCGTGCAGGCCCGTCCGGAAACGGTGAAGTCGCGTGGCCACGCCACCCAGCTCGAGCGCTACCAGCTGAGCAAGCGCGGCGAGGTGGTGTGCGAAGGTCGCGCCATCGGCCAGAAGATCGGCACCGGCGTGGCGCGCGTGGTGCGCTCGCTGGCCGACATGAACCGCGTGCAGCCGGGCGACGTGCTGGTCGCCGACATGACGGACCCTGACTGGGAACCGGTGATGAAGCGTTCGGCGGCCATCGTGACCAACCGCGGGGGCCGTACCTGCCACGCGGCGATCATCGCGCGCGAACTCGGCGTGCCGGCCGTCGTCGGCACCGGCAACGCGCTGGATTCGATCCAGGACGGCCAGGAAGTCACCGTCAGTTGCGCCGAGGGCGACACCGGCTACATCTACAAGGGCGCCCTCCCCTTCGAGCGCAACGTCGCCGACCTCGGCAAGATGCCGGAGGCCCCGCTCAAGGTGATGATGAATGTCGCCAACCCGGAGCGCGCATTCGACTTCGCCATGCTGCCCAATGCCGGCGTGGGCCTGGCCCGCCTGGAGATGATCATCGCGAGCCACATCGGCGTTCATCCCAAGGCACTGTTGGAATACAGTGCGCAGGACGCCGCGACCAAGAAGAAGATCGACGAGAAGATGGCTGGCTACAGCAGCCCGGTCGACTTCTACGTGGATCGCCTGGCCGAAGGCATCGCTACGATCACGGCGTCATTCGCGCCGCATCCGGTCATCGTGCGCCTGTCGGACTTCAAGTCCAACGAATACGCCAACCTGATTGGCGGCTCGCGCTACGAGCCGCATGAAGAGAACCCGATGATCGGCTTCCGCGGCGCCAGCCGCTACGTCGATCCGAGCTTCACCGAAGCCTTCGCGCTGGAATGCCGTGCCGTGCTGAAGGTGCGCGAGCAGATGGGCCTGACCAACTGCTGGGTGATGATCCCGTTCGTGCGCACGCTGGAGGAAGGCCGCAAGGTCGTAGAGGTGCTGCGCGCCAACGGCCTGGAACAGGGCAAGGGCGGCCTCAAGATCATCATGATGTGCGAGGTGCCTTCGAACGCGCTGCTCGCGGACGAGTTCCTCGACATCTTCGATGGCTTCTCGATCGGCTCCAACGACCTTACCCAGCTCACGCTGGGCCTGGACCGCGACTCGGGCATCGTCGCGCAGCTGTTCGACGAGCGCGACCCGGCCGTCAAGAAGCTGCTGTCGCTGGCGATCAAGGCCGCGCGCGCCAAGGGCAAGTACGTCGGCATCTGCGGACAGGGTCCCAGCGATCACCCGGACCTGGCCGAGTGGCTGATGGAACAGGGCATCGAGTCGGTTTCGCTAAACCCCGATACCGTAGTCGACACGTGGCTTCGCCTGGCCAAGGCGAAGTCGAAGGCCGCGGCATGACGCATTTGGGCTGTTGAACCATCGCCTCACACTGACGCCCCGCTTATGCGGGGCGTCGTATTTTGCGAAGCTTGAATCTCTGGATCACACGAGGAGGCCGTTTTGCCTGCCGATCCGAAATCCCGGGCCATGTTGCAGGACACGTTGCCGAGTCTGACCAGGGAGCTCGCGCCTGCGCAGCATTTCAGCACCATGACCGCCGAGCAGTTCTGGGCGTGGGCGATGGACGTGGGCATCAAGATCGGCGGCGCCCTGCTGGTCTTCTACATCGGCCATCACATCGCCAAGTGGATCGTGCGGGTGGTCGGGCGCGCACTGACGCGTGCACACGTCGAGACTACGTCGCTGCAGTTCATCAGCCGCGTGATCTACATCGCGCTGCTGATCGTGCTGCTGCTGGCGATCCTGCAGGGATTCTTCGGGCTCGCGCCCACCTCGTTCATCGCCATCCTCGGCGCGGCCGGCCTGGCGATCGGCCTGGCGCTGAAGGACTCGCTGTCCAATGTGGCCTCCGGCGTGATGCTGGTCACGCTGAAGCCGTTCCGTGTCGGCGACGTGGTGCAGATCGGCGGCAGCAGCGGCACGGTGGAGGCGGTGAGCATCTTCCAGACGCGCCTGCGCGGTCCGGACAACCAGACCATCGTCCTGCCCAACAACCTCATCACCACCGCGCCGATCATCAACCTCACGCCCGACACACGGCGGCGCATCGAGCTGATCATCGGTATCGGGTACGAGGACGACATCGACGCCGCCCGCCAAGCCATCATGACCATCATGCGGGCGGACAAGCGCATCTTCGACGAGCCTGCACCGGACGTGGTGGTGTACGAACTGGCGGACATCGCGGTGCGGCTGGGCGTGCGTTGCCACGTGAGCAACGCGGACCACTTCGCCACCAAGTGCGATTTGAACGAGCGGATCAAGAAGGCATTCGACGTCGCCGGCATCAGCATCCAGCAGGCCCAGCGCGACATCCGCGCGCAGCGGCGGATCACGGAGGCGGCGAATCAGACGGCCTCCACGGGCGATCAGGCGAAGACGCCGGATCAGCCATCGACGTCGCCGGAGCAGACACAGCAGACGCAGTCGTTGTCCCCTGAGCAGACCCAGCCATCGGGCGAGCGCAGCCCGCCCGAGCCGCGCTGAGACTCAGACGCCCGGCAGCCCGCCCAGCCGGCCCATCGCCAGACGGTAGTGGCGCAATTCGGCGATGGAATCGCGCACGTCGCTCAGAGCGGTGTGCCGCGCTTCCTTGTTGACGCCGGCCAGTACGTCAGGAGCCCAGCGGCGCGCCAGTTCCTTGATGGTGCTGACGTCGAGGTTGCGGTAGTGGAAGTGCCGCTCAAGCCGTGGCATCAGGCGGTGCAGGAATCGGCGATCCTGGCAGATCGAGTTGCCGCACATCGGCGACTTCCCCGCCGGCACCCACTGGCCCAGAAAGTCGAGCGTCGCCGCCTCCGCCTCCGCCAGGCTGACCTGGCTTTCGAGCACGCGCTGCCACAGGCCGGACCGGCCGTGCTGGTTGCGGTTCCATTCGTCCATGGCCTCCAGCCGCGACAACGGATGCGAGATGGCCAGCTCCGGCCCCTCGGCGAGCACGTTGAGCTGCTTGTCGGTCACCACGGTCGCGATTTCCAGGATGGAATCGCGCCCCGTATCGAGCCCGGTCATCTCCAGGTCGATCCAGATCAGATGCTCGTCGTTCGTCGTGGTGACAGCCGCCATGTGCTCGCACTGAAGTGAGGTCGGGCGCATGATACAGGCCGGCCCGTCCGGCGGGCCTCGCACAGTGCTCACGGAACCCGCATGCCCTCGCCCGTCGCGATCGACCCGAACCACTACGCCGTCGTCTCCGCCATGATCACGCCGGCGTTCTTCCTGACTGCCGCCAGTTCACTGCTGATCTCCTCCAACAACCGCCTGGCCCGCGTGGTGGACCGCATGCGCGCGGAGATCGAGGTGCTGCGCGGCACCGAACAGGGCCCGGCGCGGGTATCGCTGGAAGCGCGCATCGCCATCCACCGGCGGCGTTCGTACCTGGTGCTGGCCTCGGTGCGCATGCTGTACGGCGCGATCACGGCCTTCGTCGGCACCAGCATGGGCATCGCGGTGGACGCGTTCTTCGGCTACCGGCTGGACCTGCTGCCCACCGGCCTGGCGGTGGTCGGCGTGCTGCTGATGCTGACCGCTTCGTTGTGCCTGGGCCACGAAGCCAAGCTGGGTCTGCGCATGCTCGACAAGGAACTGGACGAGCAACTCGCCAAGGACCGGCTCGACCTTCGGAACGACTGACGACGCAACGGCGAAGGGTCTAGCGACCCTTCGCCGTTGCGGGTTGCTTACGCGGTGACGATCATGCGCGAACGCATTTCCAGGTGGAGCGCGTGGCAGAAGTGCGTGCAGTAGCACCAGAACACGCCCGGCTTGTCGGCCACGAAGGTGACCGATTTGGTCTCCTGCGGATTGACGATGAAGTTGACGTTGTACTTCGGGATGCCGAAGCCGTGCGTCAGGTCCTCCACCTTGTCCAGGTTGGTCAGCGTCAGCGTCACGATGTCGCCCTTGTGCACCGTGAACTCGCGCATCGAGAACGCCGGCGCCTGCGACGTCATGCGGACGTGCACCTTGTTGCCGTTGCGCTCGATGCCCGGCTCCGTCACCGCGTTGGGGAAGTCGTCGAGCTTGTACACCTGCCGCGTCTTGACCGCATCGGCGCGGATAATGATCGCGTCGTGTGGCTCCGGATACGCGGTGTGATCGTGCACCAGCACCATCCTGTCGCCGGAAATGTCGATCAGCTGCTCGGTCTCCACGTGCAGCGGCCCGACGGGCAGGAAGCGGTCCTTCGAGAACTTGTTGCCCGAGTTGAAGTACTTGCCGTCCGGATTTCTGGTCTCGCCCATTGAGGTGTAGCCGTGACCCGGCTGGTAATGCACGTCGATGGAATCCACCACTACCTTGGCGTTCTTGTCGCCCTTGAACTGAGCGATGGCGGCGTCGACGTTCCACTTCACGATCTTGCTGTCCAGGAACAGCGTCGTGTACGCATTGCCCCGACCGTCGAAGCCAGTATGCAGCGGTCCCAGGCCCAGGTTGGGCTCGGCGACGACGGCTTCGCGCGGCGTCTTCAGCTCGCCGGCAAACCACTTCTCCACCAGCGACAGGTCGATTACCGAACAGGTCGGCGACAGCTTGCCCGAGCAGACGAAGTACTTGCCGTCCGGACTGGCATTCACGCCGTGCGGATTCTTGGGGATCGGCACGTAGCAGGTCAGCGCGGTCTTCGGATCCGCGTTGGCGGCCTTGCGGCCATCGACCACCGGCACGGCGGAATCGCCGATGCGGAACGTCTTGCCTGCGGCGATCGCCGCCTCGATGCGGGCGACGTCGAAGAACACGCAGGCGTCGTGTTCGGCGGACATCATGTCCTCGTAGCGGACGCCACCCTCCGTGTTGTACTGATTGGACGCGGCGTACTTGCCGTCGTACGACGTGGCCACCAGGTCCATGTTGCCGTCGATCCGGCACTGCCAGCGCACCTCCATGGTCTCGGCGTCCAGGCAGGTGAACAGGCAGCCGTACTTCTCCGGCGAATCCATGTCGCGGCCGTCGTTGGGCAGCGGCAGGTGGAACTCCGCGCCGGCGAACACGCGCGTGGTGCGGTTGACGTCCTGCTTGACCGGATCGCGCTTGTCCGGGAACAGGCCGTGCTGGCCCTGCACGTTGGGAATTTCGGTGATCCGGTCGACCTCGAACGTATCGCCACGGATGCGTGCGACGCGGCTGTGCAGCTTGTCGTTGACCCAGAAGTACTTGCCGTCGTAGGTGCCGTCCTCGTACGACCCGTGCACGTGGTGCGTGTCGCCGGTCCAGTACTTCAGTTCGCCATTGGGCCGGGTGCCGATGATCGCCCTGGACTCGTTGGTGATACCCCAGCCGACCATCGGATCGATGTTGAACACCGGCACCCGCTTGAGGGTGCGCCCCGACGGACAGCCGTAGACGCGGACCTCGCCCGAATGCCCGCCTGACGACACGATGTAGTAGTCGTCCAGCTTGCCCGGTGGAACCTCGTAGTTGCCGTGCGATGCACCGGCCGCGGTCGCGCCTGACGCGCTGCCGCCCGCCTTCCCTGCCCCCTGCTCCTTCGGCGCACAACCCGTGAGCCCAAGGCCAAGCCCCGCGGTGGCCATACCGGCCAGCGCGGTCGTTTCCAGGAATTTCCTTCGCCCCAGATTGCGCGTGCTATCCGGGTTCCCCTTCTGTGTGGTCACAAACTTTCCTCCGCATGAGCGTCCATTGATGGCGCGCGCATCTTCGATCCGTGTCATTGCTCATGGCATTGATCCACGTCAATGCGCAGATGTCTTGCCGATCGATAACGTGCGCGGCCAACGCCGCCCATGCGGCACGCCATCCCTGTCGAGGAACGAATCCCCATGTTGCGCATCCGGCCGCTTCGCGCGTCTCCGCTCATCCTTGCCCTGGTCCTGGCCGCATGCGGCGGCGAACCAGCAACGACCAAGCAGGAAACCAAGTCTCCGGAAGCCGCGGCCGCCGCGTCGGTCGCTGCCGATCCCGTTGTATCGTCCGAACCTGTTCCAGAGCCGACCTCGCCCTCCACGGCGGCGGCGTCGACCGAGATGGCGACACAGGAAGGCGACGACGCCGGCGAGCAGACCTATCAGAAGACCTGCGCGATGTGCCACGGCTCGCCGGCAATGGGCGCGCCGGTGGCCGGCAACAAGGACGACTGGAGGGAACGCATCGCGCAGGGCAAGGAAACGCTGTACAAGCACGCGCTGGAAGGTTTCACCGGCGCGAAGGGCATGATGCCCGCGCGCGGCGGCAATCCGTCGCTGGACGATGCCAGCGTGAAGGCTGCGGTCGACCACATGATCGCCAAGTCGCAATAGCGCATGCAGCGCACGCGGCAGCCAGCAGGTCTGCGCTGCGGCTCACTGCCACAGGCCATGACACGTTACTTCCTGATCAAGCTTCTCGCCGCCATCGCGCTGTGGATGATGGCCATGGTGGCGCACGCCGGTGCGTACGAGAGCGAGCTTCCGGCCGGGTTGTTCACGCAACCGGACTTATGCCGGCACACCTCGTGCGAAAGTGTGCTGCCGCAGGCGACCCGCTTCTCGTTGCGAGAGGGGAGCCCCTCCTTCGTGCGCGGCTTCCGTGACGTTGACGGCCGCGAGGAACTGGTGGGGTACGTCTTCCTCAGCACCGACGCCACGCCGGAGATCGTCGGCTATTCCGGAAAGCCGATCGTCACGCTGGTCGGCATGGATGCGCAGGGTCGCATCAGCGGCGCGCGCATCCTCAAGCACAGCGAGCCGATCCTGCTGGCCGGCATTCCCGAAAGCGAGCTGTCGCGATACATCGCCCAGTACACCGGCACGCTGCCCGGTGCCCGCTACGAACTGGGCAAGGCCGAAGGCGAACACATCGCGATGGAGGCGGTCAGCGGCGCCACGGTCACCGTCATCGCCGAGAACCAGGCGATCAGTCGCGGAAGCTACGCAGTGGCGAGACAGGTCGGGCTGGTGAAGGCGGTTGCGCGGCCACAGGCGCGCTTCACCAGCGACACGACGCTGCGCGACTGGGCGACGCTGACGAAGGAAGGCAGCGTCCGCCGGCTCATCGTGAGCGCGGAACAGGCCGGTGGCCCTTCCTCCCATCGGCCGTTCATCGATCTCTGGTTCGGCTATCTCAACGCACCGGCCATAGGTATCAGCATCCTGGGCGAGGCCGGTTATCGACGCCTGATGGCCGACCTGTCGCCCGGCGAGCACGCGATCTTCGTGATCGGCGAAGGCACCAGTTCTTTCAAGGGCTCGGCCTTCGTGCGAGGCGGCATCTACGACCGCATCCAGGTGTCGCAGGACGTCGACATCTACAGCTTCCGCGACACCGACTACCTCAACCTCTACGGTGTGCAGGCCCCCGGCGCACCGGCGTACCACGAGTCCGGCATCTTCATTCTGCGAGACCCGTCGTTCTCCGCAGCCTATCCGTGGAAGCTCACTTTCCTGGCGAACCGCAGCCAGATCGGCAGCCAGACCGAATACGCGAACTTCGACGCAGACTATTGGCTGCCGGCGCGCCATCTGGAAGGCGGCCGTCCACGACTGGAGACGACAGCACCCTCCTGGACGCAGGCGTGGACGAACAAGCGCTGGGAAATCGCGGGCTTCGTTGCGCTGCTGCTGTTCACCGCGGCGTTCTACGCAATGCACCGACGCTGGGCCGCCCGCTCGCGTCGCACCGACAAGCGCTGGATCCTGTGGCCGCACATAGGGGTGTGGCTGGTCGCCGTGGTGTTCGTCGGCTTCTGGCAGCTGGCGCAGCCGTCCGTGGTGCAGCTGCTTACGCTGCTGCACGCGTTGATCGACGGCTGGCGCTGGGACCTGTTCCTGAGCGATCCGCTGATCTTCCTGTTCTGGATCTTCATCGCTGTCACCATTGTGCTGTGGGGCCGCGGCGTGTTCTGCGGCTGGCTGTGCCCGTACGGGTCGCTCTCGGAGTTGCTGTACAAGTTCGCCGGCCGCATCGGGCTGAAGCGCTGGCAGTTCCGCGTGCCCGCGCGATGGCACCACCGCCTGCGCTGGTCGAAGTACGTTGTGCTGGCCGTATTGGTCGGCGCTTCGTTCCACTCCATGGCATTGGCCGAACACCTGGCCGAGATCGAGCCGTTCAAGAGTACGTTCCTCGTGCACGTGTGGACGCGCAGCTGGCCGTTCATCGCGTTCTGGACGCTGCTGATGGTGGCCGCCATGTTCACCGAACGGCCGTTCTGCAAGTACCTCTGCCCGCTCGGAGCGGCACTCGCGATCCCTTCGCGGTGGCGCGTCTTCGGGTTGTGGCGCAAGGCCGAATGCACCACGTGCAAGGCCTGCGCGGCCGGATGCGGATCGCAGGCGATCGACGACAAGGGCCGCATCGACCCTAGCGAATGCATGCAGTGCCTGGACTGCATGGTGCTGTACTACGACGACCACGCCTGCCCGCCACTCGCATCGGAGCGCAAGCGCCGCGCGAAAGCGGGCTTGCCGCTCACGCCGGTCGGCCGCGATGGACATTTCATCCCGCTGAGGTTGACCGAATGATCCGGCGCCTCGCGACGGCCGCGATGCTTCTGGCTGGCACGGCGGGCTTGTCCGCCGCCGAGGCGGCCACATGGCGTATCCGGCCCGGGGACAGCATCGAAGCAGCCATCGCCCGGGCATCGTCCGGCGACACGCTGCAGATCGATGCCGGCCGCTACGTCGGCAACCTGCGGATCGACAAGCCGCTCACCCTCGTCGGCCGCGGTTCCGTCCGCGTCAGCGCGGATGGCCGCGGCGACGTGATCCGTATCGCCGCGCCCGACGTGCGGATCGAGAACCTGATCGTGCGCGACAGCGGCGACGACCTCGGTGCGCAGAACGCGGGCATCTACATCCAGCCGGGCTCGCATCGCACGGTGATCCGCGCATGCGTGTTTGCCAACGTGCTGTTCGGCCTGTGGGTCGAGAAGTCCGACGACGTGCGGGTGGACGGCAATCTGGTGACCGGCATGCGCCACAAGCTGTCGTCCCAGCGCGGCAACGGCATCCAGGTCTACAACAGCCAGCGCGCGCAGATCCTGCGCAACCGGATCAGCTTCACGCGCGACGGCATCTACGTGGATGTCTCGCACGACGCGCGGTTCGTCGGCAACGTGATGCACCACGTCCGCTACGGGTCCCACTACATGAACTCGTACCGCAACGTGTGGCAGGGCAACGACAGCCACGACAACCTCGGCGGGCTGGCGCTGATGGAAGTGCGCGAGATCCAGGTACTGGGCAACCGGACGTGGAACAACGCCGACCACGGCATCATGCTGCGCACGCTGCAGGACTCGACGATCGCCGGAAACGTCAGCGTGGGCAACGGCCGCGGATTCTTCGTGTACGACGCCGAGTACAACGAGCTGCGCGACAACCTCATTGCGGGCAATCGCGTCGGCCTGCACCTGTGGGCGGGCTCCTACAACAACGAAGTCGACGGCAACGACTTCATCCACAACGGCGAACAGGTGCGCTACGTGGCCTCGCGCGATGTGCGGTGGGGCCAGCGCGAGGGCAACTACTGGAGCAACTACCTGGGCTGGGACCAGGACGGCAACGGGCGCGGGGATACCGTGTACGAGGCCAACGACATGGTCGACCGCCTGCTCACCCGCTACCCGTTCGTCAAACTGCTCGACAGCAGCCCCGTCATGCAGTCGTTGAAGGTGGTCGCCCGGCAGTTCCCCGTGCTGCGGGTGGCGACCATCGTCGATCCGGCACCCGCAATGAAGCCGCATCACGCGGACTGGCCGCAATGGCTGGCCAGGGTCCGCAACGACCAGGGGAACTCGCCGCCATGAGCGCCGCGGTGATCGAAGTCGACCACGTCAGCATGCATTACGGGCCGGTACGGGCCGTCGAGGACGTGAGTTTCGAGGTGAAGCCGGGGCAAGTGTTCGGCCTGACCGGCCATAACGGAGCCGGCAAGAGCACCCTGTTCAAGCTGATGCTGGGGCTGTTGCGCCCGACGCGCGGCGCCATCCGCATCCGCGGCGAGAGCATCGAGCGGGGTAGCCCGCGTTCGGTGCGGCGGGGCATCGGTTACCTGCCCGAGAACCTGGCCCTGTACGAGAACCTCAGCGGGCTCGAGACGCTGCAGTTCTTCGCGCGGATAAAGTCTGCCGATGCCGGCGAAAGCGCGGCACTGCTCGATCGCGTCGGCCTGGCGGATGCAGCCGGCCGCAAGGTGCGCGAGTACTCCAAGGGAATGCGGCAGCGGCTCGGCTTCGCCCAGGCGCTTCTCCGTCGCCCTTCCCTGCTGCTGCTCGACGAGCCGACCAATGGACTCGATCCGGTCGCCACACGCACGTTCTACGACACCCTGCGCGTGCTTCGCGACGAGGGCGTGAGCGTGGTGATCAGCTCGCACCTGCTTTCGGAGATCGAACCGCGCGTCGATGCGCTGGCCATCATGGCCAATGGGCGCCTGCTCGCGACGGGCTCGGTGGCGGACCTGGGACAACGCGCGCGGCTGCCTACATGCGTCCGGGTCAACGCGCGCGAAGGCAGGCTGCTCCATGCGGGGAACGTGATCGCCGAAGCCGGCTTCACCCCTGTCGTGCCGCAGGGCGAGCAGCTTTCCTTCGACGTTCCGGCCGATCGCAAGTTGGCGCTCCTGACCATTCTTTCCTCGCTGGGCGACGCGATCACCGGCTTCGACATCAGCGAGCCGACGCTGGAAGACGTGTTCTTGCGGCTATCCCGATCCGGGGCCGACGCATGAGCAGCCAGCTTGAATCCCCCGGCGCGCTGCGCCTGAAACTGCACGGCGACGGATCGTCCTGGCGTCCGCTCCTCGCGGTCGCCTGCAAGGAATTCCGCGATCGTCTGCGCAATCGCTGGGTAATGGCGGTGGCCGTGGTGCTGGCGGTGTTCGCGCTGCTCATCGCCTATGTCGGCGGCGCGCAGAGCGGCGAAGTCGGCTTCCGCGGTGTGGGCGTGACGATCGCCAGCCTGGCGAGCCTGGCGATTTACCTGGTGCCACTGATTGCGTTGCTGCTGGGATTCGATGCGATCGTCGGCGAACGCGAACGCGGCACGCTGGGCCTGCTGCTGTCGATGCCGATCTCGCGCGTGGAGCTGCTGCTTGGCAAGTACTGCGGCCTGGCCGCAGCCCTGAGCGTGGCGACCGTCGTCGGCTTCGGGGCGGCGCTGGTGCCGTTGGCCCGGCACATCGATGCGGAAGGCCTCGGGCAATACGCGGCCTTCGTCGGCAGCGCGGTGCTGCTGGGCCTGGCCTTCCTCAGCCTGGCTGTCCTCGTCTCCGTGATTTCACGCGAGCGTGCGCGGGCCACCGGCGGCGCCATCGCGATCTGGTTCTTCTTCGTGCTGATGTTCGATCTCGCGCTGCTGGGTGCGCTCGTCGCTTCGGCCGGCCGCAACGCGTCCGGCTGGGCGCCCTATGCCCTGCTGCTGAATCCGGCGGACGTGTTCCGCGTGCTCAACGTGTTCGGCATGGACGCAGCGCGCAGCGCCTACGGGCTCGAAACCCTGATGGCCGACCACTGGAACAACCCCGTCCTGCTGTGCGGCGTGATGCTGCTGTGGATCGTCATGCCGCTGGGCATTGCACTCTGGAGATTCCGCTGATGTCACTTCCGAATTCCCCACTCAGACGCTTGGCAGCCATCGCCGTTGTCGCGCTCGTTCTCTCGGCATGTGCCGAGCCAGCGCACGTCGAGAAGACGGCCACAGAGCTCAAGGGCGACGAGATCTGCGAACTCGATGGCATGACGCTGTCCGACTTCCCTGGGCCCAAGGGTCAGATCCGCTACGCGGACGGCAAGACGATCTACTTCTGCGACACGGTTGAGCTGCTGTCGCAGGTGGTCGCGCCGGAACAGGTCCACGCGATCGCCGGCGCATACACGCAGGACATGGCCAAGACCGACTGGGAACAGCCCAAAGGGCAGTGGATCCGGGTGCAGGACGCGTTCTATGTCGAAGGATCGCGTCGCGTCGGCAGCATGGGGCCGACGCTGGCGAGCTTCGCCAGCCGGGTCGATGCCGACACCTTTGCCCGCGAACACGGCGGCGAGGTATTGCGCTTTTCGGAGATCACGCCGGAGAAGGTGCAACTGGACGGCGGCATGAACCACGACCACGGGATGTGATCTGCGATGGACACCTTCTTCTCCGGACTCGATCCCGAGGTCGCGCTGGAACTGGCCGAATTGTCGCGGCGCGCCTTCGACCTGCGCGAACAGCGGAAGCAGATCCTGCGCGAAACAGGTTTCGAGGAAGCGGCGGACCTGCTCGAAGCCGTCCGTAGTGAGCGGGTCGATGTCCGCGCGGGCTACGACGTGTGGCTGACGCTCGCGCTGCTGCAGGAGCAGCACGAGAGCATCCGCGTCTGGATCGACTGGCGTTGCCGCGGCGGCCCGGACAACGAACCCGGGATTGCGTCGTGGACGCAGACCCTTGCGGAACAGCCGCTGCCCGAGCCCTACGGCTCCGCCATCACCGCGCATTCGGACGGCCTGTCCGCCGAGCTGGGTGGTGTGCCGGTCCTGGCGCGCATCCTCGCGCCGGACGCATGGTCGGTCGAGTGGACGGCAGAGGACCGCCGCTGGCGCCTGGACACGGCACCTGCGCGGCCTGAAGACATCACCACGACTGCATGTCTACGGCGGCCGGATGGCTCGGTCGTGGCGGATCCCTGGCGACTGGGTTCCGAAGCGACGCGCCTGCACACGCTGCATCGTCTGCTCGAACACATCGCGGCCGACTCCGAACCGCGATGAGACGGTACCAGCGCACGCATCCGACCGGGCTGGCGCGCCTGCTCGCGGTGCTGTTGCTGGTCGCCGTCATCGCCTCGGCGATGACTTGGATGCGTCCGGTCGGGACAGTCGAGGCGGAATACCTGGTGTTCGGCACCAGAGCCCGCATCGTGATCCGCACACGCGATCGCGAGCGAGCCGAATCGGCGCTGGCAAGCATCGGCGCCCTGCTCGCCCGCGACCACCGCACCTGGCATGCGTGGGAGCCGAGCGAGCTCACCCGACTGAACGACGCGCTCGCAAAAGGCCGGAGCTACGCAGTTCCGCCGGACCTGCTGGAGATGATCCGCGCCGCCCAGCGTGGCCATGCGCTCAGCGAGGGATTGTTCAATCCGGCCGCGGGAAAGCTCATCGGCACTTGGGGTTTCCACACCAGCGACTACCCTGCCCCTGGCCGGGCCCCTTCCAGCAGGCAGGTGCGATATCTGGTCGCACGCGCCCCTTCGATGGACGATATCCGGATCGACGCCGAGGGCAAGGTCAGCAGCGGCAACGCTGCCGCCCAGCTCGATCTCAATGCGCTGGCCGAAGGCTACGCCGCGCAGCAGGTGCGCGACCTGCTGCAGTCGCGCGGAATGGACGATGCCCTGGTCTACATCGGCGGCTTCGTGCTCGCGCGTGGCCAGGATGCCGGCCAGCCATGGCGCGTGGGCGTGCGCGGCCCGGAGGGGTTGCTGGGTTCGGTTGAGATGCGCGACGGTGAAGCGCTCTCGTCTTCCGGCGACTACCTGCGCCGGCGATCCGATGCGCAGGGCGGGCATATCGTGAATCCACGCAACGGGCGACCCCAACGCGTCAGCGCGGCGACGACGGTGCTGTCGGACGATCCCGTGCTGGCCGACATGGCCGCCACGACGTTGATGGTGGCCGGACCCGAGGGTTTCGACCGGCTGGCCGCTCGCATGGGCCTGGGCTGCGCGCTGCTGGTGGCTACCGACGGCCGCCTGCACATCACCCGCGCGATGCTCACGCGCCTTGCGGAGATTCCGGCACGCATGCCGCGCGTGGTGCATGCCGGCGCCCCCTCCTCGTGTGGAGATCGCCCGGCCGACTGAATCAGGTCAGCTGGGCTTGCCGCGCTTTCGCCGGAAGTACGCAGTCAACCGCGAGCCGGCCTCGTCGCCGAACACCCCGCCCTGCACCTGCACGCGATGGTTGTGGCGCGGATCGGCCAGCAGGTCGAACACGCTGCCGGCCGCACCGGTCTTCGGATCGAAGGCGCCGAACACCACACGTGCCACGCGCGCGTGCACCATCGCCATGGCGCACATCGCGCACGGCTCCAGCGTCACGTACAGCGTCGAACCGAGCAGGCGATGGTTGCCCAGGCGCCGGCCGGCCTCGCGCATGGCCACGATTTCGGCGTGCGCGCTTGGGTCGCGCTCGGTGATGTTGCGGTTCCAGCCTTCGCCCAGCACCTCGCCGTCGGCCGACACCAGCACCGCGCCGACCGGGATCTCGTCGTCCTCGCGCTCGGCTCGGTCGGCCAGCGCCAGGGCATGGCGCATCCATCGCTGGTCGTCGTCGGTGAAATCCAGGGCGCTCGTGATTTGCTGAACCATCGGGAAAGCATGCCCGAGCCCACCGCATCACGTCACGCCGCAGCGGCCCGAGGCGGCCCGGAGCGCGTATCCGGCCCCATTCCATCAGTCGAGTCGCGGACGGAAATGGCAAAATTGCGGTTCCCCGCGCCTGTCGCGGCCCGCCAGCCGTCGAACGCCGCCTTCGACCGCACGCTCCAGGTCCTGATTTCCGACATGAACACCCAATACCGCAAGCCGCTCCCGGGCACCCAGCTGGATTACTTCGACGCGCGAGCCGCGATCGAGGCCATCCAGCCGGGCGCCTACGACGCCCTGCCCTACACCTCGCGCGTGCTGGCGGAGAACCTGGTGCGGCGCTGCGACCCCGCCACGCTGACGGATTCGCTGAAGCAGCTGATCGAACGCCGCCGCGACCTGGACTTCCCGTGGTTCCCAGCGCGCGTGGTGTGCCACGACATCCTGGGCCAGACGGCGCTGGTGGACCTGGCCGGCCTGCGCGATGCCATCGCCGACCAGGGCGGCGATCCGGCCAAGGTCAACCCGGTGGTGCCGGTGCAGTTGATCGTCGACCACTCGCTCGCCGTGGAATGCGGGGGCTACGACCCGCAGGCGTTCGAGAAGAACCGCGCCATCGAGGACCGCCGCAACGAAGACCGTTTCCACTTCATCGACTGGACGAAAAAGGCGTTCAAGAACGTCGACGTGATTCCGCCGGGCAACGGGATCATGCACCAGATCAACCTGGAGAAGATGTCGCCGGTAATCCAGGTGCAGCGCGACGAGAACGGCAGAAGCGTCGCCTTCCCCGACACCTGCGTGGGCACCGACAGCCACACGCCGCACGTGGACGCCCTCGGCGTGATCGCGATTGGTGTCGGCGGCCTGGAAGCGGAAAACGTGATGCTCGGCCGCGCCTCGTGGATGCGCCTGCCGGACATCGTCGGCGTCGAGCTGACCGGCAAGCGCCAGCCCGGCATCACCGCCACCGACATCGTGCTGGCCCTGACCGAATTCCTGCGCAAGGAAAAGGTGGTCGGCGCCTATCTGGAATTCCGCGGCGAAGGTGCGTCGAGCCTGACCCTGGGCGACCGCGCCACCATCTCCAACATGGCGCCCGAATACGGCGCCACTGCGGCGATGTTCTTCATCGACCAGCAGACACTGGACTACCTGCGTCTGACCGGCCGTGACGACGCGCAGGTGAAGCTGGTAGAGACCTACGCGAAAACCGCCGGCCTGTGGACGGACAGCCTGCGTAACGCGCAGTACGAACGCACGCTCACCTTCGACCTGTCGAGCGTGGTGCGCAACATGGCCGGCCCGTCCAACCCGCACAAGCGCCTGCCGACCTCGGCGCTGGCCGAGCGCGGCATCGCCGTGAACCTGGGCAACGCACTGGCGCAAGAAGCCGCGGGCCTGATGCCCGACGGCGCGGTGATCATCGCCGCCATCACCAGTTGCACCAACACCAGCAACCCGCGCAACGTGATCGCCGCCGCGCTGCTGGCGCGCAACGCCAATGCGCGCGGCCTGGCGCGCAAGCCGTGGGTGAAGACCTCGCTGGCGCCGGGCTCGAAGGCCGTGCAGTTGTATCTGGAAGAAGCGAAGTTGCTGCCGGAACTTGAACAGCTCGGCTTCGGCATCGTCGCCTTCGCCTGCACCACTTGCAACGGCATGTCCGGCGCGCTCGATCCGGTGATCCAGCAGGAAATCATCGACCGCGACCTCTACGCCACCGCCGTGCTGTCCGGCAACCGCAACTTCGACGGCCGCATCCACCCGTACGCCAAGCAGGCTTTCCTCGCCTCGCCACCGCTGGTCGTGGCGTACGCCATCGCCGGCACGGTGCGCTTCGACATCGAGAAGGACGTGCTGGGTCTGGATCCGAACGGCGTGCCGGTCACGCTGAAGGACATCTGGCCCTCGGACGAGGAGATCGACGCGATCGTCGCGCAGAGCGTGAAGCCGGAGCAGTTTCGTCGCGTGTATGAGCCGATGTTCAACATCCGCGTCGAACACGGCGAAAAGGTCAGCCCGCTGTACGACTGGCGTCCGATGAGCACCTACATTCGCCGTCCGCCGTACTGGGAAGGCGCGCTGGCCGGTGAGCGCACGCTGCGTGGCCTGCGTCCGCTGGCGGTGCTGGGCGACAACATCACCACCGACCACCTGTCGCCATCCAACGCGATCCTGCCCAACAGCGCCGCGGGCGAGTACCTGGCTAAAATGGGCCTGCCGGAAGAGGACTTCAATTCGTACGCCACGCACCGCGGCGATCATCTGACCGCGCAACGCGCGACGTTCGCCAACCCGACCCTGGTCAACGAAATGGCCGTGGTCGATGGCCACGTCAGGAAGGGTTCGCTGGCGCGCATCGAGCCGGACGGCCAGGTCGTGCGCATGTGGGAAGCGATCGAGACCTACATGGAGCGCAAGCAGCCGCTGATCATCATCGCCGGCGCGGACTATGGCCAGGGCTCGTCGCGCGACTGGGCCGCCAAGGGCGTCCGGCTGGCCGGCGTGGAAGCCATCGTCGCCGAGGGCTTCGAGCGCATCCACCGCACCAACCTGATCGGCATGGGCGTGCTGCCGCTGGAGTTCAAGCCGGGCGTGAACCGCCTGACGCTGGGCATCGACGGTACCGAAACCTTCGACGTGATCGGCGAGCGCAAGCCGCGCGCCGACCTCACGCTGGTCATCCATCGCCGTAACGGCGAGCGCGTGGAAGTGCCGGTCACCTGTCGCCTCGACAGCGATGAGGAAGTATCGATCTACGAAGCCGGCGGCGTGCTGCAGCGCTTCGCGCAGGATTTCCTGGAATCGTCCAAGGCGGCGGCCTGAGCCAAGCCCCGCTCCACCACCGAAAGGAGAGGTAACCACATGCCCGGCACCGTCACCCTGCACCGCGTCATCCGCGCTCCCGCCGAGCGCATCTATCGCGCCTTCATCACGCCTGCGGCGATGGTGAAATGGCTGCCTCCCCACGGCTTCACCGGCGATGTCCACTCGATGGACGCACGCGTCGGCGGCACCTACCGCATGTCGTTCACCAACTTCGGTACCGGCGGCAGCCACTCCTTCGGCGGTACGTACCGCGAACTCGTCCCCGGCGAGAAGCTGCGCTACGACGACCAGTTCGACAATCCCGAACTGCCGGGCACGATGGAAGTCGAAGTCACACTGAAGCCCGGCATGGTCGGCACGGACGTGAGCATCGTGCAGAAGGGAATCCCGGACGCGATCCCGGTCGAGTTCTGCTATCTCGGCTGGCAGGAGTCGCTGGAGATGCTGGCCAAGCTGGTCGAGCCGGAGATTCCGGACGGGGCTTGAACGTCATCGTTTAGACGCGATGACACGGAGAAACACGGACAGAGCACTACAAACACGTAAACGCCTTGTTCGTATTCATCCGCGTCATCCGCGTCATCCGTGTCCAAAGATCTCCCTCACTCTTTATCGCACGCCGGAAGCCGGAACATGACCCACGCCCCACAGATCCGCATCCCCGCCACCTACATGCGCGGCGGCACCAGCAAGGGTGTGTTCTTCCGCCTCGAAGATCTGCCCGAGAGCGCCCGGGTACCCGGGAAGGCGCGCGATGCGCTGCTGATGCGCGTGATCGGCTCGCCGGATCCCTACGGCAAGCACACCGATGGCATGGGTGGCGCGACGTCGAGCACCAGCAAGTGCGTGATCATCTCGAGGGCCTCCGTGCCGGAGCATGACGTCGACTACCTGTACGGCCAGGTGTCCATCGACACCGCCTTCGTCGACTGGAGCGGCAACTGCGGCAACCTGAGCTCCGCCGTCGGTCCATTCGCCATCGCCAACGGGCTGATCGATCCGGCGCGCATTCCGCACGACGGCATCTGCACCGTGCGGATCTGGCAGGCGAACATTGGCAAGACCATCATTGCGCACGTGCCGGTCACCGACGGGCAGGTGCAGGAAACCGGCGATTTCGAACTGGACGGCGTGACCTTTCCCGCCGCGGAGGTCGCGCTCGAGTTCCTCGATCCCTCCGACGACGGCGAAGGTGGCGGCGCGATGTTCCCGACCGGCAACCTGGTCGATGAACTCGACGTGCCCGGGGTCGGTGCCCTCAAGGTCACGATGATCAACGCGGGCATCCCGACCATCTTCCTCAACGCCGCCGACCTGGGCTACACCGGCAGCGAGCTGCAGGACGCGATCAACAAGGATCCGCTGGCCCTCGCCCGCTTCGAGACCATCCGCGCTCTGGGCGCCGTGCGCATGGGCCTGATCGCCAGCACCGACCAGGCCGCGACGCGCCAGCACACGCCGAAGGTTGCGTTCGTCGCTCCGCCGGGCGATTACACCGCCTCCAGCGGCAAGGAAATCGCGGCTGGCGACATCGACCTGCGCGTGCGGGCGCTGTCGATGGGCAAGCTGCACCACGCGATGATGGGCACGGCCGCGGTCGCCATCGGCACGGCGGCGTCGATCCCCGGCACGCTGGTGAACCTCGCCGCCGGCGGCGGCGAGCGCGAGGCGGTCCGTTTCGGTCACCCGTCGGGCACGCTGCGCGTCGGCGCGCAGGCGAAATTCGTCGACAGTCAATGGACCGTGACCAAGGCCATCATGAGCCGCAGCGCCCGGGTGCTGATGGAAGGCTGGGTGCGCGTGCCGGGCGAATCGTTCTAGTCGCCCATTTCGGCGGAGCAATTCTGCTCGAGCGGTTTTTGCTCGTGAAGACCGCCAGCTCCGTAGGAGCGAGCTTGCTCGCGACTAGGCCGGATCATCCATCGCGAGCAGCTCGCTCCTGCGAGCTCGTTCCTTCGCTCCGTCATCCCCGCGAAAGCGGGGATCCAGCGACTTCGAAGCATTCAGGAGCGGAGGCACTGGATTCCCGCTTTCGCGGGAATGACGCGTCTCAAACAAGTCGGATTTGGCCTGCGTGGTCCAACCCGAAGATCAATTCGCCGGCACGTACACCCAGGACTTCGATTTCGCTTCAGCGTGCAGGATGCGGCCGTTGCGGCGGATGAGCCGGTCGATGCCGTGCGTCTTGCCCAGCAGGCGGCCGCCCAAGCGGATGGTCGAGATGACCTCGACGTCGGCGGTCTTGCGGTCGTCCGACAGGCTGACCTCGACGATCCGGTTCTCGACGGCCATGCCCATCGCGCCGTTGGTCAACGCACTCAGGCGCTTGAACACGCGGAACGCCTCGCGCATCTCGTCGCAGGATTCCTCCTTGCCGAAGGTCTTGCGCTCGGTTCCGGTCGCCAGCGCGAAGACCAGGCTCTCGTGCCGGTAGTCGCCCGCCAGCCGGTCGCACAGGTAATCTGCGTCCATCTTGGCCGTGGCGTGCGCTTCCACGTCGTACTGGTCGCGGATCGACTCTTCAGTCATCTGGCGACCCGCGTGGAAAAACCACCAGCTGCCGAACATGGCCACCAGCATCAAAACGATCGCCTTCCCCATGGCTCCCCCTGGTCGCCGGCCTTACCCGGCATGGTCCGTCATTCCCACTCGATCGTCGCAGGCGGCTTGCCGCTGATGTCGTAAACGACGCGGGAAACACCACGCAACTCGTTGATGATACGGTTGGAAACACGGCCCAGGAAGTCGTACGGCAAGTGCGCCCAGTGCGCCGTCATGAAGTCGATGGTCTCCACGGCGCGCAGCGCGATCACCCACTCATAGGCGCGGGCATCGCCGACTACGCCCACCGACTTGACCGGCAGGAACACCGCGAACGCCTGGCTGACGCGGTCGTACAGATCGGCCTTGCGCAGCTCTTCGATGAAGATGTGGTCCGCGCGGGCAAGCAGTTCGGCATATTCGCGCTTCACTTCGCCCAGGATGCGCACGCCCAGTCCCGGACCGGGGAACGGATGGCGGTAGACCATCGCCTGCGGCAGGCCCAGTTCCACGCCCAGGCGGCGCACTTCGTCCTTGAACAGCTCGCGCAGCGGTTCGACCAGGCCGAGCTTCATGTGCTCGGGCAGGCCGCCGACGTTGTGATGGCTCTTGATGACGTGCGCCTTGCCGGTCTTGCTGCCGGCCGACTCGATCACGTCGGGATAGATGGTGCCCTGCGCCAGCCAGCGCGCATTGCTCAGCCTGGCCGACTCCTCGTCGAAGATCTCGACGAACAGGTTGCCGATGATCTTGCGCTTGGCTTCCGGGTCGCTGACGCCTTCCAGCGCCTTGTAGTAGCGATCGGCCGCGTTCACGCGGATCACCTTGACGCCCATGTGCTCGGCGAACATCGCCATCACCTGGTCGCCCTCGTTCCAGCGCAGCAGGCCGGTATCGACGAACACGCAGGTCAGCTGCGGGCCGATGGCCTTGTGCAGCAGCGCGGCGACCACGGACGAGTCGACGCCGCCGGACAGGCCGAGGATCACTTCATCGTCGCCGACCTGCTCGCGCACGCGCGCGATCTGGTCGTCGATGATGTTGGCCGCCGTCCACAGCGTGCGGCAGCCGCAGATCTCGGTGACGAAGCGGCGCAGCAGCGTCTGCCCCTGCTTGGTGTGGGTGACTTCCGGGTGGAACTGCACGCCGTACCAGCGCTTTTCTTCCAGCGCCATCGCGGCGACCGGAATGCGGTCGGTGACGGCGGTGACCGTCCAGCCCGGCGGCGCCTTGGCGACGTGGTCACCGTGGCTCATCCACACGTCGATGCGCGGCTCGCCATCGTGGTCGGACAGGCCGCCCAGCAGCGCGTCCTTCGCCACCAACTCCACCTCGGCGTGGCCGAACTCGCGCGCGTCGGCCGCTTCGGTCGCGCCGCCCAACTGCGCGGCAAGCGTCTGCATGCCGTAGCAGATGCCGAGGATCGGCAGGCCGCTATCGAACACCTGCTGCGGCGCCTTCGGTGCACCGTGTTCCGTCGTCGATTCCGGGCCACCCGACAGGATGATGCCCTTGGCGCCGAACGCCGAAATCTGGGCCGGGTCATGGTCCCACGCCCAGATCTCGCAGTAGACGCCGATCTCGCGGATGCGGCGGGCGATCAGCTGCGTGTACTGCGCGCCGAAATCGAGGATGAGGATCTTGTCGCTGTGGATGTTGGTCATTGGCGGCGCAGCAGATTGGACCTTCGGCCTTTGTTGTTGTCCGTCATTCCCGCGAAGGCGGGAATCCATGGACGTTGAACGTTCCATGCGCCGCGTGACTCGACATTGACGACAACAGCAAAGTCCATGGATTCCCGCCTTCGCGGGAATGACGACAAAAGCACGGGCCAGCTTCAGCTGGCCCGGTAATTCGGCGGTTCCTTCGTGATCTGCACGTCGTGCACATGGCTCTCGCGCGTGCCGGCGTTGGTTACGCGCACGAAGCTTGGCTTGGTGCGCATTTCCTCGATGGTCGCGCAGCCGACGTAACCCATGGTCGCGCGCAGGCCACCGGCGAGTTGGTGCACCACGCCGCGCAGCGGGCCGCGGTACGGCACGCGACCTTCGATGCCTTCCGGCACCAGCTTGTCGGCGTCGGACGCATCCTGGAAATAACGGTCCTTGGAGCCCTGCTCCATCGCGCCCAGCGAGCCCATGCCGCGGTAGCTCTTGTAGCTGCGGCCCTGGAACAGCTCGACCTCGCCCGGAGCTTCCTCGGTGCCCGCGAACAGGCCGCCGATCATCACGCTGGACGCGCCGGCCACGATGGCCTTGCCGATGTCGCCCGAGTAGCGGATGCCACCGTCGGCGATCAGCGGGATGCGGTCCTGCAGCGCCTCGGCCACCATCGACACCGCGGTGATCTGCGGCACGCCGACGCCGGCGACGATGCGCGTGGTGCAGATCGAACCGGGGCCCACGCCCACCTTCACCGCGTCCGCGCCGTGGTCCATCAGGGCCAGCGCGGCGTCGCCGGTGACAATGTTGCCGCCGATGACCTGCAGTTGCGGGAAGTTCTTCTTGACCCACTTCACGCGGTCCAGCACGCCCTGCGAATGGCCGTGCGCGGTATCGACCACCACCACGTCCACACCAGCCGCGGCCAGCGCTTCGATGCGCGCCTCGGTGTCGCCGCCCACGCCCACGGCCGCGCCGACCAGCAGGCGTTCGCTGGTGTCGTAGGCGGCATTGGGGTTGTCGGACTTCTTCTGGATGTCCTTCACGGTGATAAGGCCGCGCAGCTCGAAGCCGTCGTTGACCACCAGCACCTTCTCGATGCGGTGCTTGTGCAGCAGGTCCAGGACTTCCTCGTCGGTGGCGCCTTCGCGCACCGTCACCAGGCGGTCCTTCTTGGTCATGATGTGGCGGACCGGATCGTCGAGCTTCTTCTCGAAGCGCATGTCGCGGCTGGTGACGATGCCGACCAGCTGGCCGCCCTCCACCACCGGCACGCCGGAGATGTTTCGGGCGCGGGTGAGCTTGAGGACTTCGGCGATGGTGGTCTCGGGGCCGACGGTGAACGGCTCCTTGATCACGCCCGCCTCGAACTTCTTCACCGAGGCGATCTGCGCGGCCTGGGCTTCCAGGCTCATGTTCTTGTGAACGATGCTGATGCCGCCCAGTTGGGCCATCGCGATCGCCAGACGCGCTTCGCTGACCGTGTCCATCGCGGCCGACAGGATCGGCAGGCGGATGGTCAGGTCGCGGGTCAGGCGGGTGGCGAGCGAGACGTCCTTGGGCAGGACCGTCGAATGGGCCGGGACGAGCGAGACGTCGTCGAAGGTAAGTGCTTCAGCCTGGATGCGCAGCATGGGCGGGGGCCGGGAGGATGAAGCGCGACATTGTAACCCGTCCGGGACTTCCTACGCTCGGATCGGCCGGGACATCGCGTTCCACCCGCGTGTCGCAATGCGCCGGCGGCGCCGCTCCGCGAACCGCGGCCGTCAGCGCACCGGCTGCCAGGCGCGGCCGGAATCCGCCGCTTCCGCCGCTTCCAGCGTGTTCTGCATCAGCGTCGCCACCGTCATCGGGCCGACACCGCCGGGTACGGGCGTGATCCAGCTGGCGCGTTGCGCAGCGGCCGCGAAGCCGACGTCGCCGACCAGGCGGCCGTCGTCCAGGCGGTTGATGCCCACGTCGATCACCACCGCGCCCGGCTTGACCCATTCGCCGGGAATCAGGCCCGGCCGGCCCACGGCCACCACCAGGATGTCCGCACCGCGCACGGCCGACTCCAGCACGTCGGGGGGCGTGAACTTGTGGCAGCTGGTGACGGTGCAACCCGCGATCAGCAACTCCAGCGCCATCGGCCGGCCGACGTGGTTGGAGACGCCGACAATGGTCGCGCTCTGCCCGCGGACCGGGCGGTCGGTATAGGCCAGCAGCGTGGTGATGCCGCGCGGCGTGCACGGGCGCAGGCCGAACTGCCGCAGGGCCAAGTGGCCAACGTTTTCCGGGTGGAAGCCGTCCACGTCCTTGCGCGGGTCGATGCGGTGGATCAGTTCGGTCGCATCGCGGCGGTCCGGCAGCGGCAGCTGCACCAGGATGCCGTGCACGTCCGGGTCTGCGTTGAGCTGGTCGATCAGGGCCAGCAGGTCCTCGTTGCTGGTCTGCGCCGGCAGGTCGTAGTCGATGGCGCGAATGCCCACCTTCTCGGCCGCGCGCCGCTTGTTGCGCACGTACACGGCGGACGCGGGATCGTTGCCGACCAGCACGACCGCCAGGCCGGGGCGCGGCTTGCCGGCGGCCACGCGCGCGTCGACCCGGCTCTTGAGGTTGTCGAGCAGGTCCTCGGCAATGCGCTTGCCGTCGAGGATGCGGGCCGGTGCGGAGGTCGTGGGAGCGGTCATGCCGTGGACGCGATGTCGACTGCGCTAGAGTCGGGCCGTGCATTATCGCCGAAGCGGGCGCCGGGCTCGGCGCCTCTTTCCGACATACCGCTCCGGCCGCCGGAGGCCCCATGACCGAGACCGATTTCGAAACCACCCAGATCGAAGCCGCCGCCTTCCGGCGCCTGCTCCAGCACCTGATGCGCGAGCGCCCCGACGTGCAGAACATCGACCTGATGATCAACGCCGGCTTCTGCCGCAACTGCCTGTCCGACTGGTACCGCGAGGCCGCCGAGCAGCGCGGCATCACCATGACCAAGGACGAGGCGCGCGAAGCCGTATACGGCATGCCGTTCGCGCAGTGGAAGGCTCAGCACCAGCGCGAGGCGACGCCGGAGCAACTGGCGGCATTCGAAGCGGCGCAGCGCCGTCACGTCGGCTGAACGATGCGCCGGCAACTGCTCGGCTGGGCCAGCCTTCCGTTGCTCGGCTATGCCGCGATCTGCGCATGGCTGTTCGCCAAGCAGCGCGAGCTGATCTACTTCCCGCAGGCCACGCGTGTCGATGCGGCGCAGACCGATTTCGTGCTGGCCCGCGGCGACGTGCAACTGCATGGCTGGGCGGTGAACCCGGAATCGCCGCGGCCCGTGATCTATTTCGGCGGCAACGCCGAAAGCATCCAGAACCGGCGCGAACAACTCGAGCGCCTGCTGCCGGGTCGCAGCATCTACCTGGTGTCCTACCGTGGATACGGCGCCAGTGGCGGCACGCCCAGCGAAGAGGCTTTGCTGGACGACGCGCTCGCACTATTCGACGAAGTGCAGGCGCGGCATCCGGGCGAGCCCGTCGCGGTGATCGGCTCCAGCCTGGGCAGCGGCGTGGCCAGCCATGTCGCTTCGCAACGCAAGGTCTCGCACCTGGTGCTCGTCGCGCCGTTCGACAGCCTGGCCGCGGTGGCGCAGACGCACTATCCGGTATTCCCGGTGCGCTGGCTGGTGAAGGACCGGTTCGACTCGGCCAGCCGCCTGCGTGGCTACCAGGGCAAGGTGCTGGTGGTGCGCGCCGGCCGCGACACCGTCGTGCCGCCCGCCAACACGGATCGACTCATCGCATCGTTGGGCACTCCACCGCGCGTGGTCGACGTCCCGCACGCCGACCACAACACCATCAGCTCGGAAACGGCGTTCGAACAGGCGATCGCGGAGTTCCTGCGCTGACTCTCTTCAGGGTTGGACACAGATTGACGCAGATGACGCAGACAAAGCGCGTCGCATACCCGTCTTGATCGACATGCTCTTTCTGCGTCCTCTGCGTCACTCCGCGTTGAACGACCGATGTTCAGGCTGTGATTTGGACGCTGAAGAACGCAAAGAACGCGGATCAAAGCGCAGAGCAACACGCGCCGACATACTTTTTCCGCGGCATCTGCGTCGTCCAGCGTCAACGCCTGGACGTTAGGTGGTGAGCGCTAGGCGGCACCGCCTGTCCCCTGCTCTTTCTGCGTCCTCTGCGTCAATCAGCGTCAAACGCAAGGGCTTCAAGCCGCACAGAAGCGCACGTAGTCGATGTAGCCGGGAAACTCCCGGCCCTCGGCGCACACAGGGCATTCCGGGTCAGCCGGCAGGCGGGTTTCGCGGAAGCGCATGCCTAGCGCGTCGAAATGCAGCAGGCGGCCGCTCAGGGGCTCACCGATCCCCAGGATCAGCTTGATCGCCTCGGTCGCCTGCAACAGGCCAATCACGCCCGGCAGCACGCCCAGCACGCCGGCCTCGGCGCAGTTGGGGGCGGCTTCCGGCGGCGGCGGTTCCGGGAACAGGCACCGGTAGCACGGCGCATGACCGCGATGGCGGCCTGCATCGAATACGCTCACCTGCCCTTCGAACCGATGCACGGCACCGTACACCAGCGGCTTGCCCAGCTTCACGCAGGCATCGTTGAGCAGGTAGCGCACGGGGAAGTTGTCCGCGCCGTCGATCACCACGTCGGCATCGGCGATCAGGCGCTCCACGTTGGCTGCGGTGATGCGCTCGGGGAAGACGTCGACCTGCACTGTCGGGTTGAGGGCGGACAGCGCGATGCGCGCCGACTCAACCTTCGCCACGCCGATGCGCGCCTCGGTATGCAGGATCTGGCGCTGCAGATTGCTGCGGTCGACCACGTCGTCGTCCGCCAGCACCAGGCTGCCGACGCCGGCCGCCGCCAGATAGAACGCCGCGGGCGATCCAAGTCCGCCTGCGCCGACCATCGCGATGCGGGCGGACTGCAACCTGCGCTGCCCCGCTTCGCCGACTTCCGGCAGACGCAGGTGGCGCGAATAACGGTCGTAGAAATCCGAATCGGCATCCGGCGGGGCCAGCGGCAGCCCTTCGGCGATCCAGCGCGTCGTGCCGCCCTCCACCGATGCCACGCGCCGGTACCCGGCAGCGAGCAGTGCGTTGGCAGCGGCGAGCGAGCGTTGTCCGGACTGGCAGATCAGCAGCACGACGGCGTCGCGGTCCGGCACCACCGCCTGTGGATCGGCCTCGAGCTCGGCTTTGGCGATACCCATCGCGCCCTTCGCATGGCCCGCGGCACGTTCGTGGCGTTCGCGTACGTCGATCAGGAGGGCGCCATCGCGCTGGCGCCGCAGCGCTTCGGCCGGGGTGATGCGTTCGATGTCCATGCCCGGATTATCGCGCCGCTCAGGCGTAGCGGAGTACCTCGACCAGCGATCCTGCGGCAAGACGCTGCGGTCCATCCGGCAGCACAATCAGGGCGTTGGAGTCGCTGACCGCCCGCAGGCGATGGCTGCCAACCGCGGGGTTGGGGTCCGCGCGCAGAACGCCATGGTCATCGCAGAACACACTGGCCCGCATGAATTCGCGACGTGCATGCGGCTTGTCGACGGGCGACGCGAGTTGCGCCCGCTCCAGCGCCCGCGGCTCGGTAGCGCCCTGCAGCGCATCGATCAGCACGCGCCCGAAGCCGAGGAAGGTCGCGAACACCGACACCGGGTTGCCCGGCAGTGCCAGGACCCGGGCCTGGTCGAGGCTGCCGAACAACACCGGCATGCCCGGCTTCATCTTCACCTTCCAGAAGTGCACCTGCCCGAACTGCTGCAGGACCGCCGGAATGTGGTCCTTTTCGCCAGCAGAGACCGCGCCGCACGTGACGATGAGATCGAACGCGCAGCCTGCATCGCGCAGCGCGATCTCGACCTGGCGCGGATCGTCTGGCAGGCGCGGCCATGCGGTGGGCTCCAGCCCCTCAGCACGCAGCAGCCCCATCAGCAGCTCACGATTGCTGTCGTAGATCTGTCCCGGTGCGAGTGGCAATCCGGGTTCGACCAGTTCATCGCCGCTGCTGAACACCGCCACGGTGGGCTTGCGGTGTACGGGCAGCGACGGGATACCCAGCGACGCGGCAAGCGACACGCGCGCGGGCGTGAGGCGCGACCCCGCCAGCAGCACCCGCTCGCCTGAAGCCACGTCCTCCCCGGCACGGCGCACGTTGGCGCCCGCGTGCGGCGGCGGCGCCAGGACGGTCACGTGCTCACTGTTCGCATGCGTGTTTTCCTTGATGACCACGGTGTCCGCACCGGCCGGCATCGGCGCCCCGGTAGTGATGCGCACGCACTCGCCTTCGCCCACCTGGAGCGGAAGGGCCATGCCCGCGAACTGCTCGCCGACCAGCTTCAAGGTGGTTTCACCCGGGCCAAGATCCGCGTGTCGCAACGCGAAGCCGTCCATCGCACTGTTGTCGAACGGCGGCAGCGCGATGGGCGCAATCACGTCCTCGGCAAGGATGCGTCCGTGCGCGCGCGACAACGGCAGCGTCTCGGACTCAAGGCGATGTCGTGCCGCGACTTCGCGGATCACGTCGACTGCGTCATCGAAAACGAGGTGCGTGGGGAAGTCGCTCATGGTGTCGGCTCGACGCGCGCGGCGGCGAGATCTTCGGGCGTGTTGAGGTTGCCGAAGCGTACGCCTTCCAGCCGCACGGCCGCCATGCGCAGGCTGCGCTGCAGCGCATGTACCGCGCCGTCGCCCGCCAGCGCCTGCGGCATCGCATCGCGCAGCGCATCGACGCGCCACAACGCGACGAGCGGCTGCGGGCCATCGTCATCGACCGCATGGGCACCGATGTCGCCGGCCGCGGAAGCGAGTGTGGGCAGCAGACATTCATTGACGCCGACCAGGTCGACGGGGAGCGTCAGCAGCCAAGGCGTCATGCACACGGCGGCCAGCGCATCGAGCCCGGCGAGCGGACCGATGTCGCGCATGGTCCGGTCGGGCACAGTACGCAGGCCGGCGTCGGCGTAACGGTCGAGATCGCGGTTGGCGCTGACCAGCAGCGCGGACGCCTCGTTCGCAAATCGGCGCTGCCAGCGGATGACCTGTGCGATGCCGTCGCGTTCCAGCCAGGCCTTGTCGATCCCGCCCAGCCGCGTAGCACGGCCACCAGCGAGGATGCCGATGGTGAGGTCGGAGGGAGATAGCCACATGAAGAAATTGTACGGTGCGCGGCGCTTCAAGCCCTTACGGCCGTCGGTGGCGCCCTATCGCCACACGGTTCGCTGTCATTCCCGCGAAGGCGGGAATCCAGCCATCAGACGAGGCACACCGACGGACGGCGTGATGCGCTCACGGTCGGATCCCCGCCTTCGCGGGAATGACGGCATGGGTTGCGTGACGCTACGGCCTGGATCCCGGCCTCCGCCGGGATGACGGCGTTCAAGGTACGCGCTGATGACGGCGCGGAAGATGCACGCTTTTTAGCCCCTCTCCCCTTGGGAGAGGGGTTGGGGTGAGGGTCGGGACGCGCGGTGGCCGGCCGATCGCCATCCGGTTCGCTGTCATTGCCGCGAAGGCGGGAATCCAGCCATCAGACGCGACACACCGACGGACGCCGTGATGCGCTCACGGTTGGATCCCGCCTTCGCGGGAATGACGCCATTGATTGCGTGACGCTGCGGACCTGGACCCGGCCTTCGCCGGGATGACGACATTCGCTGCTTGACACTGCGGGCCGCGAGCCCCGCCTTCATCGGAATGACGACATCGGCTACCTCGATGCAATGCGCCTAAATCCCGGCCTTCGCCGGGATAACGTTTCGGCAAAGCCGCGTGCTGCGCACGCGGGCCGAAACTTCACTTGCCGCGCTTGACGTGCCGCATCAGGCGGCGCTTTCGTGCGACCTGGCGGTCGCTCAGCGGGTTCTTCTTGCCTTCGTACGGGTTGGTGCCTTCCTTGAACACGAACCGCACGGGCGTGCCCACCAGCTTGAAACGCTTGCGGAAGAAGTTCTCCAGATAACGCTTGTACGTGTCGCTGAGCGTGCGCAGGCGCGTGCCGTGCACGACGAAGGTCGGGGGGTTGTTCGCCGCCGGATGCGCATAGCGCAGCTTGGCGACGTGCCCGCGTACGGTCGGCGGCGGGTTGGTCTCGTACGCGACTTCCAGCGCCTTGTTGACCTCGCTGGTGCTGAACTCGTGCGTGGCGGACGCGTGCGCGCGATGGATCGCGCGGAACAGCTCGCGCAGGCCGGAGCCATGCTTGGCGCTGATGCGGACCGCCTCGGCCCAGTCGACGAAGCCGAGCTTGCGCGCCAGCAGCGCTTCGGCCTGCTGGCGCTGATAGTCGGTGAGCCCGTCCCACTTGTTCACCGCGACCACGAGCGCGCGGCCGGCGTCGAGCGCATGACCCAGCACGGTCGCGTCCTGGTCGGTGATGCCTTCGCTGGCGTCCAGCAGCACTACCGCTACCTGGCACTGCTCGATCGCCTGCAGCGTCTTGACGATGGAGAACTTCTCGACCGCTTCGTCCACGCGCGACTTGCGGCGCAGGCCGGCGGTGTCGATCAGGCGGTACAGGCGGCCGTCGCGCTCCATGTCGATGGACACCGAGTCGCGCGTGGTGCCCGGCACCTCGGAGGCGATCATCCGCTCCTCGCCCAGCAGGCGGTTCACCAGCGTCGACTTGCCCACGTTGGGCCGGCCGATGAAGGCGACGCGGATGCGGTTCGGATCGGCATCGAGTTCGGTTGCGGCGCCCTCTTCCGGCACGCGCTTGAGTACGTGATCGATCAGCGCGTCGATGCCCTGGCGGTGCGCCGACGAGACCGCGATGACATCGGTGATGCCGTAACGGGCGAACTCGTTGATCGCTGCCTGGGCATCGATGCCGTCGGTCTTGTTGACCACCAGCATCGCCGGCCGCGCGGTCTTGCGCAGCCAGACTAGGATGTCGTCGTCCAGCGAGGACGCGCCTTCGCGGCCGTCAACCACGAACAGCACCAGGTCGGCTTCCTCCGCCGCGGCCCGCGCCTGGCGCGCGGTGGCGCCGGCCAGCCCCTCGTCCTCACCTGCGATGCCGCCGGTGTCCACGATCGCGAACGGGCGCTTGCCCTCCGGTCGGCATACGCCGTAGTTGCGGTCGCGCGTCACGCCGGGCTGGTCGTGCACCAGGGCGTCGCGACTGCGCGTGAGCGCGTTGAACAGGGTGGATTTTCCGACGTTGGGACGTCCAACGAGGGCGACTAGGGGGAGCATGGTGTCAGCCGGAAGCGGTATTGGAGGTTCGGACGCGCCGTGATGGCGCCAGGCGTCAACGCCCGGTCCGGGGCGGACGAACCGCCGGGGAACGGCATGATGACCGCCCGGGCGTGAAAATGGAAACGGTCCGGGCGCTGGCGCCCGGACCGTTCCGGTTTGGGCAGGGACCTGCCCGGTGTCTTTACTGCAGGCGGAAGGCGGTCAGCTCGCCAGAGACGTTCTGCACGATGGCGATGCCGTCGGCGACCACCGGCGCAGCCCGTACCGCCTTGCCACCGACCCGCTCGCGCGCGGCGAATTCGCCGTTCTCGAGCTTGATCCAGTGCACGTAGCCGTCGTAGTCGCCGACGACCGCGAAATCGCCCTGCACCGCCGCGCCGGTCACGTTGCGGCGGGCCAGCGCCGGCTGCTGCCAGAGCGCGCTGCCGCCGGCCCGGTCGAGGCCGAACACGGTGCCGGTCGGGTCGGTCACTACCAGCTTGTCGCTGCCCAGGCCCACGCGACCCGCGCCGCCGTGCTCGCTCGCCCACATCGGGCGGCCGCTCGGTGCATCGATGGCCATCGTCGCCTTCTTGAAGCTGCTGGCATACAGCGTGGTCCCGTCCAGCACCGGCGTGCCGTCGATGTCGGCCATGCGGTCCAGCTCGGTGCGGCCTTCGGCCTGCGCCACCGGCAGTTCCCACATCGGACGACCATCGGTGGCCGACAAGGCGGCCACGGTGCCGTCGTCGTTGCCGACGAACACGAAGCCGGGACCGAGAACCGGCCCGTCGTTGCCACGCACCGACAGCATCGGCACGTCCTGGACCCAGAACCAGCGGCGCTCGCCGGTGGCCGCATCCAGCGCGGTCACGCGGCCGTCGTTGGACCGCACGAACACCATGCCCATCCCGATGGCGGGCGCGGCGATCACTTCATTGGGCACCTTGACCTGCCACTTCTCCTCGCCGCTCGCGGCATCCAGGGCGATCACCTCGCCGTCCAGGCCGCCCACCACGACCAGCCCGTCGCCCACGCCCGGACCGCCGGACAGGCGGACATTGGCCTTCTTGTCGGGGCGGTATTCCCAGACCTGCTTGCCGGTCTGCAGGTCGAACGCATGCACGCCACCTTCGATGGCGGCGGCAAAGACCCGGCCATCGGCCACGACGGGACCCTGGCGAACACCGATGCGGCCCTCGCCCTTGCCGGCGTTCGCGGACCAGATCTTGGACACCGTCACCGACGGCGTGATGTCGGTCAGCTCGGCGGGTTCGTTGGGCTTGCCGTCGTCCTTCTTCTTGTCACCGCCGAACCAGCCCTTGATCGTGGAGCAGCCGGTCAGCGACGCGGCGCACAGCAGCACGAGGGAGGTACGCAGCAGCATCGAGCGGTGCTTCATCAGGACTTGGCCTCGGGCTTGGCGGACGTACCGCCGACTTCGGTGAGCTTGAGTTCCAGCAGGCGGCGCTGCGGCGAAGCCACGTCGAGCTTCGTCATGGCCTGCGAGTAGGACGCACGCGCCTGTTCCAGCTGCCCCAGCGCGAACTGCGCGTCGCCACGCACTTCGATGGCGGACGGACTGGCGGCATTGTTCACCAGCTTCAGCGCCGCGTCGGCCTGCTTGGCTTCGATCAGCAGGCGCGCCAGCCGCTGGTTGACGATCTGCGCGATCGCCGGGTCTTCGACCTTGATGCCGCGCAGCGTGGCGATCGCGGCGTCGTTCTGTTTGGCGTCGACCTGCATGCGCGCCAGTTCCAGCGAGGCAAGCGCGCCGTAGGTTCCGCCGCCCAACGCCTTCACCTTGGCTTCGGCCTGCTTGTCCTTGCTGGCTATCGCGTCCAGCGCGGCCTGGTAGTGGCTGGCGTTCTCCATTCCCTGCTGTTCGCCGCGGTGTTCCCACCATTTCCAGCCGCCGATCGCCGCCAGGCCCAGCGCGATGCCGCCGATGAGGCCGGCGCCGTTGTTGCGCAACCACTGCAGGACACGTTCGCTTTGTTCGTGTTCGTCGAGGAGATCGTCTATCGCCATCCGGCTGCCATGCTCAGTCGTCCCGCCGTCTGGCGGTCATCCAATGAGGAACACCGGCCCGCGAGGCGAGCCGGTGCGAGGAATCTTCCGTTACCGCGGGTCAGTCGGTGACCGGCGTGACGGAACCGTCAGAGGATAGCGTAAAGCGCGCCACGTTCGCGCGGCTGAACGGTGTCAGATCGACCGTCGTGCCGGCCTGCCGGACTTCGACGGCCGACGAATTGCCCAGCACCACGCGCGAGACTTCGCCCGCGCCGTACGTGCGCTGCTGGCCCGCACCGAGCTCGCCGCTTTCGATGATGCGACCGTCGTTGCCGCGCACCTCGACCCAGCTGTTGCCGGTGAAGGTCAGCGACAGCGCGGGCTGTGCGGCCGCTGCCCGGGGCAGCGTCGCCATCGACGCGACCAGCGGAGTGCGATGCTGTTCGGCAGCGACTACAGGCGCCTGGGCCGGAACCGGCGCAACGGCATTCGGCGCCGCGGGCGCGGTGGCCACGTCGAGCGTCTCGATCCGCGGCTCCTTGCTGAGCTGCTGCTTGGAGGCCATCCAGATCGGCACCGCGATGGCCGCGGTCAGCACGATGTAGATCGCGCGGCGCGTGGCCTGTTCGAACACGCGGCGGTAGCGCGGCGTGTGCGTGTGGCTGACCAGCACGGACGGCGCGACCGGCGCACTCGCGGTGCTACCCAGCAGGTCCTCCAGGTCCACGCCAAGCAGGCGCGCATAGCTGCGCAACTGGCCGCGGACGAACACGGGCGCACCCAGCTGGCTCGGATCCCCCGACTCGAGCTGGCGGATGACCCGCACCGGAATCTTCAGACTGACGGCGACGTCTTCCTGCGACAGCCCCGCCTTTTCACGGGCCTGTTTCAGGCGCACGCCGCAACTGGCGCCCGTTTCAGGCGCGGCTTCGTAAGAGTGCATCATCGCTTACCGTCATCCCCCATGCCGGAGCCACGCGACTGCGGGAACTCCGCCCTCATTCGCTGAACGTATCTTGCGGCGGCTGCCGTGTCGCCGAGTTTCTCTTCGATTTGTGACGCAAGCTGCAACGCCGCCGGATCGGGCGGTGCAGCGGCCAGGCGGCGCTCCGAGAACGCCCGGGCATCGAAGGCGTTTCCGCGCCTGAATTCCAGTTGCGCCAGTGCGCCCAGCGCAGTGGCATTGCCGGGATCCAGGCTGATCGCCCGGCGCAGATCACGCTCGCCGCGGGCGTCCTGGCCGGCGCGGATGGCGCAGGTGCCGGAGTTGGCCAGGGCGACGGCGGGCGTGCCGTAGCGCGGATCGCCCAGGGCCTTGTCGAACCAGGCCAGCGACTCGGCATGGCGGCCTTGCCCGCAAAGCCACACACCGTAGTTGTTCAGGACGGCGCCGTTGGCGGGCGCGAGTTCGGCGGCGCGCAGGTAGTGCGTGCCCGCCTCGGCCGAGGCACCGCGCCGGTCCGCGGTGGCGGCCAGAACCGAATGCGCGTCGGCGGATTTGGGATCCAGCTTGAGCGCCTTCCGCGCTTCGCGCTCGGCGGTTTCGTAATCGCCGCCCACTAGTCGTACCTGGGCGAGTTGCAGATGCTGGAGCGCCTGCGCGGCGTTGCGGTTGCCGCCCTTGCCACTGACGTCGACTTCGGGCGATACGCGCTCGTAATCCTGGCGGGAGAAGTCCTGGCGCACGAAGGTCAGGCGCTTGCACGCGCCGGTCGCGAGCACTACGACCACCAGCAACGCGGTCGTGGCGACGAGACTCAGCGGGCGGCCGCGGACATCCATGACTAGCGCAGCTCCCCCCGCATCACGCCGCCTCGTTTCCGAGACCGCCGGCCTGCAGCCGTTTGCGGAACTCCGCCTGCCGGCGGGTACGGTCCATCACCTGCCCCTTGAGCTGACCGCAGGCGGCGTCGATATCGTCGCCACGGGTGCGCCGTACCGGCGCGATCATGCCGGCCTCGTTGAGCAGCTTCTGGAACGCGCGGATGGCCGCGTCGTCCGGCCGCTCGAAACGGGTGCCCGGGAACGGGTTAAAGGGAATCAGGTTGACCTTCGCCGCATCCTTCATCTGCACGGCGTTGTCGAACTGGCGCATCAGGCGCAGCAACTGGCGTGCGTGCTGCGGCTGGTCGTTCACGCCCTTCATGAGCGTGTATTCGAACGTCACCGACGTGCCGCGCTTGCGCAGCGCGTAGCGCACGCAGGCGTCCATCAGTTGTTCGATGGGGTACTTCTTGTTGAGCGGCACCAGTTCGCTACGCAGCTCGTCGTTGGGCGCATGCAGCGAAACGGCGAGCGACACGTCGCTCTCCAGCGCGAGGCGGTCGATCATCGGCACCATGCCGGCGGTGGACAGCGTGACGCGCTTGTTGGCCAGGCCGTAGCCGAGGTCGTCGCGCATGATGCTCATCGCGCGGACGACGTTGTCGAAGTTCGCCAGCGGCTCGCCCATGCCCATCATCACGACATTGGTGAGCCTGCGTTGCTGGTGCGGCACGTTACCCAGATGGCGCGCGGCGACCCACACCTGGCCGATGATCTCGGCGGTGGACAGGTTGCGGTTGAAGCCCTGGGTGGCGGTGGAGCAGAACTGGCAGTTGAGCGCGCAGCCCACCTGCGACGACACGCACAGCGTGCCGCGCCCCTTGTCGGGGATGTAGACGGTTTCGATGGCGTTCTTCGGGTCCATGCCGAGCAGCCACTTGTGCGTGCCGTCGGTGGACGCCTTGTCGAACACGACCTGCGGCACGCGTACTTCAGCGTGCTCCTCGAGCTTGGCGCGCAGCGCCTTGCCCAGGTCGGTCATGTCGTTGAAATCGGTCACGTACCGGTGATGGATCCATTTCATCACCTGGTGCGCGCGGAATTTCTTCTCGCCGAGCGTCTGTTCGAAAAAGTGCTCGAGCGAGGCGCGGTCGAGGTCGAAGAGGTTCGTCTTCGACCCGACCGCGTGCTTGCCGGCCAGGCCCGCTTCGACGCGCGCGGCCGACTCCGTCGCCGGCGCATTGCCTGCGTCGGCCAGCTGGATGTCGATGCGTTCGCGTTGCGTGGTCATGGCCTGAGGTCTGTGCTGCTTAGCGGGCGTAGACGTCCGTGGCCGGGAAGAAGTACGCGACTTCGATCGCGGCGTTCTCCAGGCTGTCGGAACCGTGCACGGCGTTCGCGTCGATGCTGTCGGCAAAGTCGGCGCGGATCGTGCCCGGCGCGGCATCCTTCGGGTTGGTCGCGCCCATCAGTTCGCGGTTCTTCAGCACCGCGCCCTCGCCTTCCAGCACCTGGATCATCACCGGGCCCGAGATCATGAACTCGACCAGCGCCTTGAAGAACGGACGCTCGCGGTGCACGGCGTAGAAGCCCTCGGCTTCCTGCTTGGACAGGTGCTTCATCTTCGAGGCGACGACCTTCAGGCCGGCCTTCTCGAAGCGGGTGTAGATCTCGCCGATGACGTTCTTGGCGACGGCGTCGGGCTTGATGATGGACAGGGTGCGCTCCAGCGCCATGGATTCTCTCCGGGTTGGCGGGCCGCCGAACGTGGTGGCATTCACCAGGGTTCGCGCCCGAGGATAACAGAAAAACCCGCGTCGGGACGCGGGTTTAGCCAACAAGGCTCCGGTAATTCTAGCGGATCGTCACGCGGTTTTGCACCGCTTGGCCGCAGATCGGCGTTGACGGTTCAGGCATGCCGGGACTAGCATCAAACAAGCGTTTGATTCACCTGCCCGTTCCTCCGGAGCCCGATGGCCACCACCGCCCATTTCTCGACCAAGGACCGCATCCTTGGCGCCGCCGAAGAGCTCTTCGCCCAGTTCGGCTTCACCGGCACTTCGCTCCGCCAGGTCACCAGCCGCGCGGACGTCAACATCGCCGCCGTCAACTACCACTTCGGCAGCAAGGAGAACCTCGTCAACGAGGTCTTCCGCCGCCGCATGGACGAGATGAGCGCGCAGCGCCTCGGTGCCCTGCGCACTGCCATCGAGCGCCATCCCGGCGAGCTCGAGCCGATCCTCGCGGCCTTTGTCGAGCCTGCCCTGGCCATGGCCCAGGACCGCCACGGCGGTGGCGCGTTCGTGCGCGTGGTCGCCCGCGCCTACGCCGAGAAGAACGACCGCCTGCGCAAGTTCCTGTCCGACCACTACGGACACGTGCTGCGCGAGTTCGCCAAGGCGATCTCCGCGTGCGTGCCCGGGCTGAGCAAGGAGGAGTTGTACTGGCGCCTGGACTTCCTGGCCGGCGCGCTCACCTATGCGATGGCCGACTTCGGTCTGATCAAGCGACCCGCCGGTGTCACCGAGGCGGCGCATCGTGAACGTGCGGCGCGCGAGTTGATCCGCTTCGCCGCCGCCGGCTTCAAAAGCTGATTTCCTTCTGTAACAAGGACTTGCATAACATGCCTAAGAAACTGCTTGCGCGGCGCGTCGCCGTGCTCGGCGCCGGTGTGATGGGCGCGCAGATCGCCGCGCACCTGACCAACGCAGGCGTCGACACCGTCCTGTTCGACCTGCCTGCCAAGGAGGGCGACCCCAACGGCATCGTCGCCAAGGCCGTCGCCAACCTGGGCAAGCTCAGTCCCGCCCCGCTCGCCAGCAAGTCGCTGTCCGAACGCATCACGCCCGCCAACTACGAGACGGGCCTGGAGCTGCTGCGCGGCTGCGACCTGATCATCGAGGCCATCGCCGAGCGGATGGACTGGAAGCAGGACCTGTACAGGAAGATCGCGCCGTTCGTGGCCGAGCACACCATCCTGGCCAGCAACACCTCCGGCCTGGGCATCAACAAGCTGGCAGAGGTGCTGCCAGAGCAGCTGCGCCACCGTTTCTGCGGCGTGCACTTCTTCAATCCGCCGCGCTACATGCACCTGGCCGAGCTGATCCCGGCCAAGAGCACCGACGCCGACGTGCTGGAGGCGCTGGAAACCTTCCTGACGACCACGCTGGGCAAGGGCGTGGTGATCGCCAAGGACACGCCGAACTTCATCGGCAACCGCATCGGCGTGTTCTCGATGCTGGCGGCCATGCACCACACCGAGCAGTTCGGCCTGGGTTTCGACACCGTCGACGCGTTGACCGGCCCGTTCATCGGCCGGCCCAAGTCCGCCACCTACCGCACCGCCGACGTGGTGGGCTTGGACACGATGGCGCACGTCATCAAGACCATGGCCGACACGCTGCCGGACGACCCGTGGCATCAGTACTTCAAGGCTCCGAAGTGGCTGGCGGCGCTGATCGAGAAGGGCGCGCTGGGCCAGAAGACCGGCGCCGGCGTGTACACCAAGCGCGGCAAGGACATCCTAGTGCTGGACCTGAAGGCGCAGGACTACCGCGCTTCGGCCGGCGAACTCGATGCCGAGGTCGCGGCACTGCTGAAGGAACGGGATCCGCAGAAGAAGTTCGCAGCGCTGCGCGCCAGCCAGCATCCGCAGGCGCAGTTCCTGTGGGCGATCTTCCGTGATTCGTTCCATTACAGCGCCTACCATCTGGAGTCGATCGCCGAGACCGCGCGCGATGTCGACTTCGCGATGCGCTGGGGTTACGGCTGGTCGCTGGGCCCGTTCGAGACGTGGCAGTCGGCCGGCTGGAAGCAGGTCGCCGACTGGATCGCCGAGGACATCGTCGCCGGCAAGGCGATGAGCAGCGCACCGCTGCCGGACTGGGTGTTCGACGGCCGCGACGGCGTCCACGACAAGGACGGCAGTTTCAGCCCGGCGCGCAAGGCGCAGGTGCCGCGCTCGTCCAATCCGGTGTACGCGCGCCAGCGCTTTCCGGATCCGCTGCTCGGCGAGAAGTTCTCGCATGGTCGCACCGTGTTCGAGAACGACGGCATCCGCATGTGGGCCGACGAGGGCGACGACATCGCCGTGGTCAGCTTCAAGACCAAGATGCACACGGTCAACGACCACGTGCTCAATGGCCTGCAGGAAGCCGTCGCCATCGCCGAGCGCGACTTCCGCGGCCTGGTGATCTGGCAGCCGAAGGAGCCGTTCTCCGCCGGTGCCGACCTGGCCGGTGCGCTGGGCCTGCTGCAGGCCGGCGACGTGAAGGGCTTCGAGGCGATGGTGGCCAACTTCCAGGCGACCAGCCAGCGCATCAAGTATTCGCTGGTACCGGTGGTGAGCGCGGTGCGCGGCTTGGCGCTCGGCGGCGGTTGCGAGTTCCAGATGCACTCGGCACGCAGCGTCTTCGCGCTGGAAAGCTACATCGGCCTGGTCGAGGCCGGCGTGGGCCTGCTGCCGGCCGGTGGCGGCCTGAAGGAACTCGCCGTACGCGCGTCCGAAGCGGCGGGTCCGGGCGGCGACGTCTTTGCGCAGCTCAAGACGGCGTTCGAGAGCGTGGCAATGGGCAAGGTGTCCACCTCCGCATTCGAAGCGCGCGAGCTGAAGCTGGCCCGCGACAACGACGTGGTCGTGTTCAACGCCTTCGAGCTGCTGCACGTCGCCAAGGCGCAGGCGCGTGGCCTGGCCGAGTCGGGCTACCGTCCGCCGCTGCCCGCGCGACGCATCCAGGTCGCCGGCGATGTCGGCATCGCCACATTCAAGATGCTGCTGGTGAACATGCTGGAAGGCCGCTTCATCTCGCCGCACGACTACGAGATCGCCAGCCGCATCGCCACGGTCATCTGTGGCGGCGAAGTCGACCGCGGCGCGCTGGTGGACGAAGAGTGGCTGCTCAAGCTCGAACGCGAACACTTCGTCGCGCTGGCACAGATGCCCAAGACGCAGGAGCGCATCGCGCACATGCTCAAGACCGGCAAGCCGCTGCGTAACTAAGCGACGACGACACAGGACACAACGACATGATCAAGCAAGTTCAAGACGCCTACATCGTCGCCGCTACCCGCACTCCGGTCGGCAAGGCGCCCCGTGGCGTTTTTCGCAACACCCGCCCTGACGAGATGCTCGCGCACGTGCTGCGCAACGTGGTCGCGCAGGCACCGGGCATCGACGTAAACCGCATCGACGACGCCATCATCGGCTGCGCCATGCCCGAGGGCGAGCAAGGCATGAACGTGGCGCGTATCGGCGCGCTGCTGGCCGGCCTGCCCAACACCGTGGCCGCCCAGACCATCAACCGCTTCTGTTCGTCCGGCCTGCAGGCCGTCGCACTGGCCGCCAACGAAATCCGCCTGGGCAATGCCGACCTGATGCTGGCCGGTGGCACCGAATCGATGTCGATGGTGCCGATGATGGGCAACAAGGTGGCACTGAGCCCGCAGGTGTTCGCGAAGGACGAGAACGTCGCCATCGCCTACGGCATGGGCATCACGGCCGAGAAGGTCGCCGAGGAATGGAAGGTCTCGCGCGAGGACCAGGACGCCTTCGCCCTGGCCTCGCACCAGAAGGCCATCGCCGCCATCCAGGCCGGCGAGTTCAAGTCCGAGATCTCGCCATACGAGGTGATCTCGCGCGTGCCGGACCTGTCGGGCAACACCGTGCGCGTCAGGAAGGCACTGGTCGAAGTGGACGAAGGCCCGCGTCCGGATTCGTCCATCGAAGGCCTGGGCAAGCTGAAGCCCGTCTTCCGCAACGGCCAGTTCGGCGGCACCGTCACCGCGGGCAACAGCTCGCAGATGAGCGACGGCGCGGCCGCGGTGCTGCTGGCGTCCGAGCAGGCGGTGAAGGACTACGGCCTGACGCCGCTCGCGCGTTTCGTCAGCTTCTCGGTGGCCGGTGTGCGTCCCGAAGTGATGGGCATCGGCCCGATCGCGGCCATTCCGAAGGCGCTGAAGCAGGCCGGCCTGACCAAGGAGCAGCTGGACTGGATCGAGCTCAACGAGGCGTTCGCTGCGCAGGCGCTGGCGGTGATCCGCGACAGCGGACTGGATCCGTCGAAGGTCAACCCGCTGGGCGGCGCCATTGCTCTCGGCCATCCCCTGGGCGCAACTGGCGCGATCCGCACCGCGACGATCGTGCACGGCCTACGCCGTCGCCAGCAGAAGTACGGCATGGTGACGATGTGCATCGGCACCGGCATGGGCGCGGCGGGCGTGTTCGAAGCGCTCTGACCGCCCACCGCACGAGCACGCGAAAAGGGCAGCCGTTGGCTGCCCTTTTTCGTGGGAACGTCGTTCGCCCTATCCTGCGTGTGGCGGTTCTGCCTTCCTAGCTCAGCTATCGGGCTTGGCGGGAATGGGCGCGGCTCACGCCAGCCGCGTCCCGTTCGGCACCGGCCGCTCCACGGTGGTGATCACCACCCCCTCGTCCGTCGGAAAGCCGGTCAGCAGAAACTCCGACACGAACGGCCCCACCTGCTTCGGCGGAAAGTTGATGACACCGACGATCTGCCGGCCGACCAGGTCGTCGGCACCATAGAGGTGGCGGATCTGCGCACTGGTCTTGCGCACGCCGTGCGGTCCGAAATCGACCCACAGCTTCCAGGCCGGCTTGCGTGCCTCGGGAAACTCCTCGACGCGTTGCACCGTGCCGGCGCAGAGCAGCACCTTCTCGAAATCGTCCCAGCTAATCGTGTCCTGTTCGCTCATCCTGCCCTCGCCTGTTCGATGCGGTCCTTCCAGTCGTCCTTCAACTGCGCCCACCAGTAACTCAACTGCGCGCCGACAAAACCGACCGGCTTCACGGCAGAGACGAGCCCATAGCCGGACAGTTCCCGCCAGCGCGTGTCGCCCTCGGCGATGGCGCTTGCCAGCAATTCTCCTGCGAAGGTGGTGGGCGCGACACCGTGTCCACCGAACGCCTGCGCCAGCCACAGCCCGTCATCGATCGCGCCAATCTGCGGCATCTGGTGGCGTGCGTAGCTCATCAGTCCGGACCAGGCGTAATCGATGCGCACGCCGTGCAATTGCGGGAACACCTTCAGCATGTCGCCGTATAGCAACTGCTCCACCTCCGCAGGCGAGCGGTCGAGCACCGAGATGCGTCCACCCCACAGCAGCCGGGTGTCGGGCAACGGACGGTAGTAATCGAACGCGAAGCGCGTGTCGTAGACCGCTGCGCGCGTCGTCATGATCTCGTCCAGCCGCGATCCGAGGGGCTGGGTCACCATCACGTAGGTCGCGATCGGCAGCACGCCGGCGTCGACCTCCGCCCGCAGACCGGCCAGGTAGCCGCCACAGGCCAGCACCACCTGTTCTGCCTCGACGACGCCATCCGGCGTCCGCACGCGCCAGCCGTGGCCATGGCGCTGGAGCTCAACCGCAGGCGTGAACTCGTGGACGGCAACGCCCTGCGCCTCGGCGGCTTGGGCGAGACCGCGGGCGTACTTCAACGGATGGAAGTGGAACGCGTTGGCTTCGAACAGACCGTCGTGGTAACGACGGGTCCTCACCAGTTCGCGCAGGTTGGCCTGCGGAATCCACTCCCAGTGCGCGCCGTAGTGCTCGGCCAGCAGGCGCTGGCGTTCGAGCAGGACCTGCTGATCGCGGAACCAGTTGGCCCAGATCACGCCGGCATCGACGCGATCGCACTCGATGCCGTAATGGACCGTGCGGCGGCGGATCAGCTCGACGGCGGATGTCGTGCCCGCGTACAGGCGCCGTGCGCGTTCGGCGCCCAGCTCATGCAGCAGGCTGTCTTCGCCGCGCGAAAACCCGCCGAACACGAATCCACCGTTGCGCCCCGACGCACCGAACCCGACCTGCTCCGACTCGAGCAGCACGATGCCGTCGAGCCCGCGTTCGGCCAGTCCCAACGCGGTGTTGAGACCGGCGAAGCCACCGCCGACCACGCAGACTCGGGCGACACGCGTGCCGACCAGCGGTCCGGCACCAATGCCATGGCGCGGCGTGGTCGCGGTGTAGTAGTTGGAATCGGGTCCCACCATCGGCTGCACCCACGACGACGGCAAGAGCCGTCGTCGTCAGTCTAGCTGCGCCGCCGGCTGCGCGGCTTGGATCAGCCGAGCTCTTCCACGCCCAGTTCGGACAGCGCGTTCTGCATCAGCTGTCGCGCGGAGTCGCTGAGCTTCTCGTGGTCCAGCGCGTAGCGGATCGTCGCCTCGACCAGTCCGATGTGCGTACCGCAGTCGAAGCGCGTTCCCTGGAAACGGTAAGCGTTGACCGTCTCTTCGCCCAGCAGCGACGCGATGGCGTCCGTCAGCTGGATTTCGCCACCGGCCCCCGGCGTGGTCGACTCAAGCAGCGAGAAGATGCGCGGGTTCAGCACGTAGCGACCTACCACCGCGAGATTGCTCGGCGCGACCTCGGGCTTGGGTTTCTCGACGATGGCGCGGATGCGCCCCTGTCGCTTGTCGAACGAATCGGTGGCGACGATGCCGTAACTGGCTGTCTGCTCGCGCGGCACGTCCTGCACGGCGATCATGCTGGCGCCCGTGGCTTCGGCCGCATCGGCCATCTGCTTGAGCGCTCCGGGACCGCGGTTCCAGATCAGGTCGTCCGGCAGCAGCACGGCGAAGGGTTCGTCACCGATCACCGGCTTGGCGCACAGTACGGCATGACCGAGGCCCAGTGCCTCAGCCTGGGTCACGAACACCGCACGCACGCCGTCCGGCAGCACGTTGCGCACCAGTTCGAGCTGCTCGGTCTTGCCGCTGCGCTCGAGCTTCTGTTCCAGCTCGTAGGCTTTGTCGAAATAGTCCGCAACCGCGTGCTTGTATCGGTTGGTGACGAACACCAGCGTATCGCAGCCGGCTTCTATCGCCTCGTCGACGGCGTACTGGATCAGCGGTCGATCGATGATCGGCAGCATTTCCTTGGGAACGGTCTTGGTTGCGGGAAGAAAACGGGTGCCGAGGCCGGCCACGGGAAAAACGGCCTTGCGGATACGAACTGACATCAAATCTTCCTGGCGTTACGAGCGGGAAAGGCCACCACGGTGGCAGATTCCTGGTAGTCGGGATGTGTACCGACCGGCTGGAATTCGGGCACGGCCATGCGCAACAGATGGCCCAGCGCGTCCAGGTCGTAACGGCCGCAGGCTTCACGCAGCTGGGCGATGGCGTTGTCGATCTGCGCGGCCGAAACGTCGCGCGGCTCGGCCTGCAGGATCTTCGGATGCGCGGTCTGGCGGTAGCGCTCGTCCGCATGGAACAACGTCTCGTGCAGCTTCTCGCCCGGGCGCAGGCCGGTGTACACGATGGCGATGTCGCGGCCCGGATGCTTGCCGGCCAGGCGGATCATCTGCTCGGCCAGCAGGCGGATCGGCACGGGTTCGCCCATGTCGAGCGTGTAGATGGCTTCGTGCGTGCCGATGGCGGAGGCCTGCAGGATCAGTTGGCAGGCCTCGGGAATGGTCATGAAGAAGCGCGTGACTTCCGGATCGGTCACGGTCACCGGGCCACCCGCGCGGATCTGCTCGCGGAACAGCGGCACCACGCTGCCCGCCGAGTCGAGCACGTTGCCGAAGCGCACCGTTACGAAACGCGTCGAGCGCTGATCAGCCAGCGACTGGCAGGCCATCTCGGCCAGACGCTTGGTGGCGCCTAGCACGTTGACCGGGTCGACCGCCTTGTCGGTGGAGATCAGCACGACGGTGCCCACGCCCGCGTTGCGGCAGGCACGCGCGACGGTTTCAGTCGCCAGGACGTTGTTGCGGACAGCCTCGCGCAACTGGAGTTCGAGCAGCGGCACCTGCTTGTAGGCGGCGGCGTGGAAGACAGCATCCGGTTCGGCGCGCGCGAGCGCGTGCGCGATCACCGCAGGGTCACCGCAGTCGCCGAGGATGGCGATGTATTCGAGGTCCGGGAAATCGCGGCGCAGCGCGGCCTCGGTGGTGGTCAGCGCCAGTTCGTCGATCTCGATCAGCGCGATGCGACGCGCGCCATGACGTGCGCACTGGCGGCAAAGTTCGGAGCCGATCGATCCACCGGCACCGGTGACCAGCACCGAGCGCGATCCCAGCCAGCTGCGGATGGCCTTCCAGTCCGGCATGACCGGCTTGCGGCCCAGCAGGTCCTCGATCGCGACTTCCTTGAGTTCGCCGGGCAGCGAGCGGCCTTCCAGCACGTCCTGCAGCTTGGGCACCATGCGGAACGGCAGGCCCGTGCGCTCGCATGCCACCACCACGCGCTGCAACGCGTTGGCGTCCGCCGAAGGCATGGCGATGACCAGCAGCTTGGCGGCGGTCTCGCGGGCGATCTCGGCCACGTCCTGCACGCGGCCCAGGACCGGCACGCCCTGCACCTTGCTTCCGCGCAGACGCACGGCGTCGTCGAGGAAGCCGACCGGCTGGTAGGTGCCCGAGCGGCGCAGGTCACGCACCAAGGCTTCGCCCGCATGCCCTGCGCCAAGGATGAGGATGCGGACTGACGCCGTCGCGCCCGAGTCGAGACGGCTGTCCTTCCACGCCCGGTACAGCAGTCGTGGCGCGCCCAGCATGCCCATCAGGACCAGCGGATACAGCACCAGCACGGTGCGCGGCACGGTGCCAAGGCGGTTGTACAGGAACAGGCCCAGCACGATGGCGAACAGTCCCAGCACCGAGGCCTTGAGGATGTTCCACAGGTCCGGGACACCGGCGAAGCGCCACAGCCCGCGGTACAGGCCGACCTGCCAGAAGACCAGCCCCTGCGCGGCGAGCACCAGGGCGACTTCGGGAGACCACAGTGGAATAACAGGGGCGTTGGCTTCGATGCCCCAGCGCAGGCGGTGGAGGGCCTGCCACACGAGCCACACCATGGCCAGATCGTGCGCGACTACCGCGAGGCGCGGAAGGCCGCTTTTCCAGCGATCACGCCATGAGCTCATTCCATGCCCTCGTCTAATTATGGTCAGGTCAACTTCTTGCCGACCTTGCGTCTAATCTTTGCAGGCCGAGCCAAAAAAAAGCGCAGCACATATACCACGCCATCGTCGTACCCGCGATGAAGGGTGCATCGCGTGCGTACAACCAGCCGGCCAGAAGTATGACCAGAACCGAAACGATCGCATAGGCGACCGTCACCGTTCCGTGACCGTTGCGGCGGGCCCAGACCTGGTAGGCATGCTGGGTGTGAGGAGTCCACCACCGCTCCCCCCGAAGCAGGCGGCGTGCCAGCGTCAGGCCCGCATCCACCAGGAACACAGAAACCGGCAGCAGTGCCAGCCATGCCCTGCCCTGCAGGCTCGCGGCGGCCAAGGTCGCCATCGCCCCTAGGGCGAAACCGATCGCTCCGCTGCCCACGTCTCCCAGGAAGATCCGGGCGCGCGGGAAGTTGAAAGGCAGGAAGCCGGCGCATGCGGCCGCCAGCGCCAGGCCGAGCAGCCATGCATTTCCGGCGGCCAACCCGCCCAGTCCGAACGCCGCGATCAATGCCTGGCTGGCCGCCAGGCCATTGATACCGTCCATGAAGTTCCAGACGTTGGTTAGCACGAGGGTGGCGACGAACCCGCATATCCCCAGCCAGACCGAGTCATACACATCCGCTACGACCCAGCCGAACAGCCCGGAAGCGACGACGTGCACGCCCAGCCGCCACCATGGCGACAGTGGCCGGTGGTCGTCCACCCAGCCCACGCCGGCCACCAGCATCACGCCGACACCGAGCGCCAGCATGAGTGGCGCCTGCACCGGCTGGCGGATGCCCAAGGCCACCACGGCCACCATCAGTGCCAGGACGATGGAAATGCCACCGCCGCGCGGCGTGGCCACGCTATGGCTACGGCGTTCGCCGGGAAGATCGATCAAGGACCGGCGCAGCGCGTAGTGCCGTGCCAGCCACGTGCCCGCCACGCCGATGCAGAAGTGCAACACCAACCATTCGAGCATGCGTCAGACCACGGCGTAGTTCAGCAGCGGCTTGATCGTGCCCCACTCCTTGCAACTCGGGCATTGCCAGTGATGGCTGCGCGCACCGAAGCCGCAACGATTGCACCGATAGCTCGGGTTGCGCACCAGCAACTGATCGGTGATGTGTTTCAGGTCGTGCAGCGTCGCCGCCGGGTCCGCGTCTTCGGCCAGGGTCAGGTCGATCAGGGCGGCTTCGCCGCGCACCGACGGGCGATCCTTGAGCTGGCGCGCGAGGTAGGCGCGAGCCGCAGGGACACCTTCTTCGCTCTCGACCATGCGGGTAAGTGCGAGCACCGGCGCGATGCCGCGATAGTGCTCGGTCATTTCGGCCAGGAACGCGCGCGCACCCGGCGCATCGCCGACGCGTTCGTAGCAGGCCAGCAGCGACGGCAAGATTTCGGGCAGGTAATCCGGGTCCACGCGCGCCACGCGCTCGAAGGCACGGATCGCGCCCGCGTCGTTGCCGGTCTCCACCTCGATGCGCCCTTCGATCATGCCGGCGCGCACCGAGTTGGTATCGGCCTCGTAGGCACGCTTCACCGCCTCACGCGCGGCCTCGATGTCGCCTGCCGCGCGGTGACGATCTGCCAGTTCGCATTCGAACTGCGCGATCAGCTTGCCCATCGGCTCGCCGGTGGCTTCCTCGTAGCGACGGGCGTTCTCGATAGCCTTGTCCCAGTCGCGCTCGGACTGATAGATGCCGATGAGGTGGCGCAGTGCCAGCGGCGCGCGCATGTCCAACGCCACCAGGTCGCTGAAAACGGTCTCGGCGCGGTCCAGCAGCCCCGAGCGCATGTAGTCCTCGCCCAGCGCGAGCAATGCCTGCACGCGCTGCTGATCGCTCAAGCCGGGGCGCTGCACCAATGCCTGATGCAGGCGGATCGCACGGTCGACCTCGCCGCGGCGACGGAACAGATGACCCAGCGCAACCTGCGTTTCGAACGTGTCCTTGTCGAGTTCCGCGATGTGCAGGAACAACTCGATCGCCTTGTCGGGCTGCTCGTTCAAAAGGTAGTTGAGGCCGCGGAAATACGTGGTCGACAGCCGGCTGACCTGCGTGTCGCTATGACGTTCGCCGCCACGGCGACCGATGATCCAGCCGCTGACGGCGGCGATCGGAAGGAGCAGGAAGAACCAGAACCACTCGCTGATGAAGGCCATGCATCAAGGTCCGGAAATGGGGGCTACGACCGGCTCGCGGCGCTCGGCGCGGGCGAGTCGCCGACGCAGCGGCAACACGACGCTGGCGCTGATCGCCAGTCCGCCGACCAGAACGCCCAGCAGCAGTGCGCACAACAGGCTCACGCCCAGGTTGCTCGCCATCCGCGTGAAGCCCAGGTCGATCACCACCGGTGCGCGGTTGAGCGCGCCCACGATGGCACCTGCCGCGAGGCACGCGATCGCGATGAGAAGACGAAGCAGGCGCATGACGGCCTCCAGGGACCGCGGTGGTCTGCGTTAGCTTAACGGACCTCGCCGACAGGTCCAGAGATACGGCGTCAGGAAACGCTTATTCGGCCTCGTCCAGCGGCACCACGCCACTGACGCGCTCGCGCAGTTCCTTGCCCGGCTTGAAGTGTGGAACGTGCTTGCCCGGCAACGCGACCGACTCGCCCGTCTTGGGATTGCGGCCCAGGCGTGGCGGACGGTAATGCAGGGAGAAGCTGCCGAAACCGCGGATCTCGATCCGTTCGCCGCCAGCAAGCGAACCACCCATCATCTCGAGCAGCGCCTTCACCGCCAGATCGACGTCCTCGCCCTTCAGATGGGCCTGGCGCTGTGAAAGGATCTCGATGAGTTCTGACTTGGTCATGCACGCTCTGCGTCGGACATCCGCGTTGACTGCGCGCGGGCGCTTGCGAGGAACCTCGCACATCGAAGGCGGCCCGGATCACCGGACCGCCTTCGCGTTTACCGCTTCGGAGGCGATTACTCGCCCTTGTTGCCCAGCTGTTCGCGCAGCAGCGCGCCCAGCTTGGTGGTACCACTGGAAGCTTCGGACGAAGCACGGTTGTAGTCGGCCAGCGCTTCCTGCTGCTCGGCTTCGTCCTTGGCCTTGATCGACAGCTGCATCGAGCGGCCCTTGCGGTCTGTACCGATGATCTTGGCTTCGACTTCCTGGCCGACCTTCAGGTACTGCGAGGCATCCTCGACGCGCTCCTTGGCGATGTCGCGGGCGGCGATGTAGCCCTCGATGCCGCCGTCCAGCTCGACCACGGCGCCCTTGGCGTCGACTTCCTTCACCTTGCCGCGGACGATCGAGCCCTTGGCGTTGGAGGCCACGTACTGACCCATCGGGTCCTGCTCAAGCTGCTTGACGCCCAGGCTGATGCGCTCGCGCTCCGGGTCCACGGCCAGGACGACGGCTTCCAGCGTGTCGCCCTTCTTGTAGTTGCGGACCACGTCCTCGCCGGTGGTGTTCCAGCTGAGGTCGGACAGGTGCACCAGGCCGTCGATGCCGCCGTCCAGGCCGATGAAGATGCCGAAGTCGGTGATCGACTTGATCTGGCCCGACACCTTGTCGCCCTTCTTGTGGATCGCCGCGAAGGTTTCCCACGGGTTGCTGGTGACCTGCTTCATGCCCAGCGAAATGCGGCGACGCTCCTCGTCGACGTCCAGGACCATGACCTGCACCTCGTCGCCGACCTGCACGATCTTCGACGGGTTGACGTTCTTGTTGGTCCAGTCCATCTCGGACACGTGCACCAGGCCTTCCACGCCCGGCTCGATCTCGACGAACGCACCGTAATCGGTGACGTTGGAGACCTTGCCGAACACGCGGGTGTTGGCCGGGTAGCGACGGGCGATGTTGTCCCACGGATCCTCGCCCAGCTGCTTCAGGCCGAGGCTGACGCGGTTGCGCTCGCGGTCGTACTTGAGCACGCGGACGTCCAGCTCCTGGCCGACTTCCACGACTTCCGACGGATGGCGCACGCGCTTCCACGCCATGTCGGTGATGTGCAGCAGGCCGTCGATGCCGCCCAGGTCGACGAACGCACCGTAATCGGTGAGGTTCTTGACCACGCCCTTGAGGATGGCGCCTTCCTGCAGCTTCTCGAGCAGCTGCTCGCGCTCGACGCTGTACTCGCTCTCGACCACCGCACGGCGGGAGACGACGATGTTGTTGCGCTTGCGGTCAAGCTTGATGAGCTTGAACTCGAGTTCCTTGCCTTCGAGGTAGGCCGAGTCGCGCACCGGGCGCACGTCGACCAGGGAGCCCGGCAGGAAGCCGCGCACGTCCTTGATGTCGACGGTGAAGCCGCCCTTGACCTTGCCGCTGATGCGGCCGGTGATGGTCTCGTTCTTCTCGAGCGCCTGCTCGAGTTCGTCCCACACCATGGCGCGCTTGGCCTTCTCGCGCGAAAGCACGGTCTCGCCGAAGCCGTTCTCGATCGAGTCGAGCGCGACCTTGACTTCGTCGCCCACGCCCACGTCGATCTCGCCGGCGTCGTTCCGGAACTGTTCGATCGGCACGATGCCTTCCGACTTCAGGCCGGCGTTGATCACCACCACGTCGCCGCGGACTTCCACGACGGTACCGGTGACGATCGCGCCCGGCTTCAGCTTGGCCAGGTTGGTCTGGCTCTGTTCAAACAGTTCGGCAAATGATTCGGTCATTGGAGAAATTACTCGGTTGAACACACGGGCCGCACCGGCTGTCAGGGCCATCCGCATTGGAGGGCATCAAGCAGCGCGTGGTCGACCCACCCGTTGATGTGGCGCGATACAGCCACGCCATGTGTTGGTGGATTCACCCATCGCATCGTGCGCAAACAACGACGCACGTCGCGGTGGAACTGTCTCTGCTGCGGTTAGCCTTGCGCGGAACCGCAACGCATCGCGCGATGCGATTACGTCGTGACCAGTCCCAGCACGCGCTCGACGACGTCATCGATGCCAAGACCGGTGGTGTCGATGCGAACGGCCTCTTCGGCCGGACGCAATGGCGCCACCGCGCGACTGGCATCGCGGGCGTCACGGGCGAGGATCTCCCGCAGCAGACCGTCTAAATTAACGGAAACCCCCTTGTCTTTCAACTGCTTATAGCGCCTTTCCGCTCTTTCTTCGGCACTGGCGGTCAGAAATACCTTGAAGGGGGCATCCGGGAAGATCACCGTGCCCATGTCGCGGCCGTCAGCCACCAGGCCCGGGGCCTGCCGGAAAGCACGCTGACGGTCCTTCAGGGCGGAGCGCACCTCCGGAATGGCGGCGATGGCCGAAGCCGCCGCGCCCGCTGTCTCGGTGCGCAGTTCGTCGGTGGCATCCACGCCGTTGACCAGGATCCGCAGCTCGCGGGAAACCGGGTCCTCGAGGAAGTCGATCCGGGTGTCGAACGTGCAGCGGACCAGGGCCGCAGGGTCGGCAAGATCCACGTCGGCCCAGCCGGCGGCGACGCCCACGGCCCGGTACAGGGCTCCGGAATCCAGGTAATGCCAGCCGAGCCGGGCGGCCACGAGCCGGCTGATGGTGCCCTTGCCGGAGCCGGACGGGCCGTCGATGGTGAGGACGGGGACGTTCTTGGAATTGTCTGCGCTGTTCATCGGGACATTATGGGTGAGGCAGATCGCTCACGCGGGTGAGGCAGATCGCTTACGCGGCACTGCCGCGTGATCTGCCGAACGCCCGGCCATGGATGGCCGGGCCGGGCGATCCGCAGCCCAGCGCGCGACGCCATGGACGGCAACGGTATCCACCCCCGGAACCGGCGCCCACGCGCCGCCAGGATCCGCCGACCGGCCAGCGAAGCGCCGGGAGTGTCCAGGGCTGACCCGAGAGGACGGTCCAGGGACCGGATTCCCCCGGGATCCAGGCCGCGCGCAAGCCCCTCCTGCCAACCACCCACCCGTTCCTCCACCCGCTCCAATGCAACCACTTGATCCACGTGGGAATTACCCGCTAGAATCGCCGGCTTCGTTCGTTATCCACATTCACCTGTAGCCGAGGTCTGTCATGAAGGTCCTGTCCTCCCTGAAGTCGGCGAAGGCCCGCCACCGCGACTGCAAGGTCGTTCGCCGTCGTGGCAAGGTCTTCGTGATCTGCAAGTCCAACCCGCGTTTCAAGGCACGTCAGCGCTGATCGCGAGCGGCCGGGCCATCGTTGCCCGCGCCGGTCCCGCGACTCGCGATGCACCGTCGAAGGGCCGCCGTCAGGCGGCCTTTCTGCGTCAGGCACAGTGAAACGAGGCGTCCCGATCGTTCAAACCGTGACGGCGGCGCGCTGCCGCGTTCCGGGGGCTTGTGCATACAATCCCGCACTACTCACGAGGGGGCTCGTCATGAAGCATCGCATCGCTGCCGTTCCGCTGTTGGCTCTGCTCGCATTCGCCGGTGTCGCCTCGGCCGACACGCTGCTGATCGAGCGCGTCCAGGAAGAAAACCAGGCGACCCTGCCGGACCGCGGCCAGACGATGGCGCGGGTCGAGGCGAGCTACGGCGCTCCGGCGCAGAAGCTGGAAGCCCAGGGCGGACAGAAGCGCCAGTGGCCGACCATCAACCGCTGGGTGTACCCGACGTTCACCGTGTACTTCGAGAAGAACAAGGTGATCGACGTGGTGGCAACCAAGGCGAACGCCGAGGAAATCGGGCCCAAGCCGCCCATCCGATGAGGTCATGAACGCACACGCATCGCGCTTTCCCGCCGAATGGGAACCCCAGTCCGCCGTCCTGATCGCCTGGCCCAACGCCGATACCGACTGGGCCGACCGGCTCGGTGAGGTCGAAGAGACCTACATCGCGCTCGTCGCGGCGATCACCCGCTTCCAGCACGCCATCGTGTGCGTGGCCGACGAGGACGTGGAAGCGTATGCACGCGCGCGCCTGTCCTCCGCACGTATCGACATGAGCCGTGTGCGCTTCGTCGAAGCGCCTTACGACGACACCTGGCTGCGCGACTCCGGCCCGATCACGCTGCGCGAAGGCGACGGCTTCCGCCTGCTCGACTTCCGCTTCACCGGCTGGGGCGGCAAGTTCGACGCGAGTCAGGACGACCTGCTGGTCGAGCGCCTGACCAATGCGGGAATCTTCGCGAAGAGTGTGCGTCAACCCGTTGATTTCGCTTTGGAAGGTGGCGCCATCGATACCGACGGCGCAGGCACCCTGCTGACTACGTGGCAATGCCTGCGTGAGCGCCACCCCGACGCCTCCCGCGAGCAACTGAGCCGCAAGCTGGCCGACTGGCTGAAGCAGGATCGCGTGCTGTGGCTGGACCACGGCTACCTCGAAGGCGACGACACCGACGCCCACGTCGACACCCTCGCCCGCTTCGCAGGCCCCGATGCCATCGTCTTCCAGGCTTGCGACGACCCGGCCGATTCGCACTACGCCGAACTGAAGGCGATGGGCGAGGAGATCGCCGCACTGCGCACGCGGGACGGCAAGCCGTACCGCCTGTTCCCGCTGCCGTGGGCGAAGCCCATCGTCGACGACGGACGCCGCCTGGCCGCCAGCTACGCCAACTTCCTCATCGTCAATGGTGCGGTGCTGATGCCGGCGTATGGCGACGAAGCCGACGCCAAGGCACAGGCCGTACTCGCCGAGGCTTTCCCAGACCGCGAGATCGTGCCAGTGCCATGCCGCCCGTTGATCTGGCAGAACGGCAGCCTGCACTGCATCACGATGCAGTTGCCTGCCGGGCTCGTCTGACCCGACCTTGCACTGGTTATTTTTCGACGCGGATCGACGCAGAAGGAGCGGATGAAAGCGAAGGCTTAATCCCGCTTTCCGTATCCCGCTTCCGTGTCGATCCTCGTCGACTCGAATTCACGGCCCTGGCCCGGCCCTCGACCTACAATTCGCCCATGAAGAAGACCACCCTCCCAGTCGCGCTGATCCAGGAGCGCAACCACGGCGATGCCGACGCGAACCTGAGCGTCATCGAGCAGCGCGTGGCCGAAGCCGCCAGGCGCGGTGCGAAGCTCGTGCTGCTGCAGGAGCTGCATAATGGCCCGTACTTCTGCCAGCACGAGAACGTGTGCGAGTTCGATCTGGCCGAGACGATTCCCGGCCCCAGCACCGAGCGCCTGGGCCCGCTGGCCAGGCAGCACGGCGTGGTGCTGGTGAGTTCGCTGTTCGAGCGGCGCGCGGCAGGCCTGTACCACAACACCGCGGTGGTCTTCGAAGCGGACGGCTCCATCGCGGGCAAGTACCGCAAGATGCACATCCCGGACGATCCGGGTTTCTACGAGAAGTTCTACTTCACGCCGGGCGACATCGGCTTCGAGCCGGTGGACACCTCGGTGGGCCGCCTCGGCGTCATGGTGTGCTGGGACCAGTGGTATCCGGAAGGCGCGCGCCTGATGGCGCTGGCCGGCGCCGAACTGCTGCTTTACCCCACCGCCATCGGCTGGGATCCGACCGATGAGCAGGCCGAGAAGGATCGCCAGCGCAACGCCTGGATCCTGAGTCATCGCGGCCATGCCGTGGCCAACGGCCTGCCCGTGCTCAGCTGCAACCGCGTCGGCCACGAACAGTCGCCGATGGACGCGGCCGGCATCGATTTCTGGGGCAGCAGCCACGTGCTTGGACCGCAGGGCGAATTCCTGGCCGAGGCCAACACGGGCGAGCCGGAAATCCTGATGGCCGAAGTGGACATGCAGCGCAGTGAGCACGTCCGCCGCATCTGGCCGTTCCTGCGGGACCGCCGCATCGACGCGTACGGCGACCTGCTCAAGCGCTACCGGGACTGATTCCCGAGCCGGGCCGCCCTGCACGAGGCGGTCACCGGTCGCCGGCTAAGTTCGCCGCTCCTTCCTGCAGGGAGCGGCGTCATGATCTGCATCACCGGCGCCGGCGGCACGCTCGGCAGCGAGGTGTTCCGCCAACTGCAGTCGTCCGGTATGCCGCTGCGTGCGGCGTTCCACTCTTCCGACAAGGCCGACGACGCCCGCACCCGAGGCGTGGACGCCGCGCTCATCGACTTCGACGATCCGGACTCACTGCGCGACGCGTTCGCCGGATGCGAATCGCTGTTCCTGCTCGGGCACAACGCCATCGACCAGACGGAGCTGGAACTGGCGGCCGTGCGCGCGGCACGCGACGCCGGCGTGCGCCACATCGTGAAGCAATCGGTGATGGGCGCCGAGCGCGGGGATTACAGCCTGGCGCAGGTACATCGGCCGGTCGAACGGGCAATCGAGGCCAGCGGGCTGTCCTGGACGTTGCTGCGACCCAACAGCTTCATGCAGAACGTCATGACCTTCATGAGCCCCACGATCCGCTCCGAGTCGGCGTTCTACAGCGCCAGTGGCGAAGCGCGCATCAGCCACGTGGACGTGCGCGACATCGCCGCCGTGGCGGTGAAGGCGCTGACCGAACCAGGTCATGCCGGCCAGGCCTACACGCTGACCGGACCGGATGCCTTGACCTACGACGAGCTCGCCGAGGCGCTGTCGCTCGCGGTTGGGCGCACGATCACCCACGTCGACCTGCCACCGAACGAGTTGCGCTACGCCATGCTCGACATGGGCATGCCCGAACCGATCGCCGACCGCCTGCTCGACCTGGAACGTTATTTTCGGGAAGGCCACGCCAGTCGCGTCACCGGCGACATCGAGCGCCTGACCGGCCGCGCCCCCCGCCGCTTCGCCGACTATGCGCGCGAGTGCGCGCCGATGCTCGCCTGACCTCTGCCACGCCATGCGGGCGCGCGATATCGTGCGCGCATGCCAGCCCACGTCTCCGACAGCGCACCGCCCTCCGGCCTGCGCATTCGCCCCGCGACCGCCGGCGACCTGCCGGCGATCACGGCCCTGTACGCCAGCGAAGTCCGCGACAACGTCGCCACCTACGAATACGACGCACCGGACCAGACGGAAATGCAGCGTCGCTGGCAGGGCGTGGTCGCGCAGGGCCTGCCGTACCTCGTCGCGGAACTCGACGGCCGCTTCGCCGGGTACGCCTACGCCAGCAGCTATCGCACGCGCGAGGGCTACCGGTGGACCGTGGAGGACACCGTATACGTGCATCCGGACTACGCAGGCCGCGGCGTCGGCAGTGCCCTGTTGCGGCGGCTCATCGATGACTGCACCGCGTTGGGACTGCGCCAGATGGTGGCGGTGGTCGGCGACATCACCAACGTCGCCTCGATCGCGCTGCACGAGAAGTTCGGCTTCCGCACGGTAGGCGTGTTCCAGGGGCTGGGCCGCAAGCACGACCGGTGGCTGGACACGGTGCAGATGCAACTGGCGCTCGGGCTCGGCAACGCGACCGCGCCAGACACATGAGGTCGCGCCCGACGAACGGTCGAAAATAAAACGAACGGACGTGCTAATTTCCTTCCCATGAATCTCCTCACCGCCACCAGCAAGGGCGCAGCGACGCGCGAGGCCATCATCGACCGCGCTTACGGCATCGCGTGCTCGGCCGGCCTCGAGGGCCTGTCGATCGGGCCATTGGCGCAGGCCGTGGGTATGTCCAAGAGCGGGGTCTTCGCCCACTTCGGCTCGCGCGAGGACCTGCAACTGGCGGTGCTGGACTCGGCCGGCGAGCGCTTCGTCGCCTATGTCCTGCGACCGGCGCTGAGCCAGCCGCGGGGACTGGCGCGTCTGCGCGCCATCCTCGAAGCGTGGTTCGGCTGGGTCCAGGCCGAGGGCGGCTGCCTGCTGCTGAGCGCCGCCAGCGAATACGACGACCGTCCCGGGCCCTTGCGCGACCATCTGGTGGCACAGGAGACCCGCTGGCGCCAGGAGATCGCCCGCGCGGTCGGCCTGGCCATCGGCACGGGCGAACTGGCGACCGACACCGACCCTGACCAGATGGCCTTCGAGCTCTACAGCCTGGCCCTGATCGTCCACCACGATGCCGGCCTGTTCGGCTTCGACCTGGCGATCGAGCGCGGCCGTCGCGCGCTCGAGCGCCTGTTCCGTTCCTACGCCCCCTGACCGCGTCCGCGGAGAACCTCATGTACCCGCTCATCGCCAAAATTAGCACGACCGTTCGTAACAACTTGCCATTGCTGGCTCTGCGCCTGCGGTTCGCGGTCGGCAGCCGGGTCGCGCCCCGCGCCACGCTCGACCGTGCAGCCCGCCTGTTCTGCACGCCGTTCCCATCTTCCCGGACGCGCGCGCTGGCCGCGCCGACGTTTGACGCCCGCGAGATCCGCATCCCCATCGACGACCACGAGGTCACCGCCTATGTCTGGGGCGATCCGAAAACCCAGCCCTATGTGCTGTTCGCGCACGGCTGGTCCAGCCACGGCACGCGTATCGGTTCATGGCTGCCGCACCTGAGGGGGACCGGCTACGCGGTGGTCACCTTCGACCAGCCCGCGCACGGCCGCACCGGGGGCCGGCTGGCCACCCTGCCCGACTTCACCCGTCATCTGCTGGCGGTCGGCGGCCATTTCGGCCCCGCGGCGGTGGTCGTCGGCCATTCGCTGGGCGGCGCGGCCACGGCCAATGCGCTCTCACGCGGCCTGCGTGCGGACCGCGCCGTGCTGATCGCCCCGGCCGCGGACCCGGTCGCGGCTACCGAGCGGTTCGCGGACGTGATGTGGATCGGCCGACACCTGGGACAGCGGATGGTCGGCTATTTCGAAAGCCTGATCGGGATGACCTTCGACGAGCAGCAGGCGCACCGCACGGCGCCGGTGATCGGTCGGCCGGCGCTGATCGTGCATGACCTGGAGGATCCCGAAGTGCCCTGGGCCGAAGGCGAGCGCTATGCCCGCTACTGGCCGGACGCGCGCCTGCTGACCACCCGGGGCCTGGGCCATCGCCGCGTACTGGACGATGCCGACGTCATCGCGTCGGTCATGCGGTTCCTGCATGGCGAAGCGGTCGGCCAGCGGCTGGTCTCCACGCCGAACCTGCCGTTTGGCGTGGCTTGAGAAACCGCTTCATTGCCCCATACGGGGCCAAGCCCTAAGCTCTGGGCCAGTCCTGTGATGTGCAACCGACGGCGCCCCTGCGGCGCCGTCGTGCTGCCAGCCCCCAGAAGGCCCGAACATCGAATGCATGCAGCCCGCCACGCCACAATCCGCCCCCACTCCGGTCGCGCCCATGACTGAGTCGCTGCAGCAACTGCTCGCGCACCAGCCGCACGCCATCGTCGAACGCGATGGCGTCCGCTACACCCTGCTCGGCACGGCGCATGTGTCGCTGGCCAGCGTCGAAGCGGTGCGCGACGCGGTCGGCAGCGGTGCGTTCGACGCGGTAGCGGTCGAGCTGGACCCGCAGCGCCTGCAGGCACTGACGGATCCTGATGCGCTGTCGCGCCTGGACCTGATCCAGGTGATCCGCACGGGCAAGACCGCCCTGTTCGCCGCGAACCTCGCCCTGGCCGCGTACCAGCGCCGGCTGGCGGAACAACTGGGCATCGAGCCGGGCGCGGAACTCAAGCGCGCCGTGCTGGAAGCGCGCCAGCGCGATCTGCCGGTGCACCTGATCGACCGCGACGTCGGCCTGACCTTCAAGCGCGCATCCAGCCGTCTGGGCTGGTGGTCGCGGGCGAAGCTCGGTGGTGGCCTGCTGGCGGCGCTGTTCGTCGACGAGGAAGTCGGCGCAGACGAGATCGAGAAGCTCAAGCAGGGTGACATGCTGGAGTCGAGCTTCAGCGAATTCGCCAGCGACAGCCCCGAACTGTACGAGAGCGTGATCGCCGAACGCGACCGCTACATGGCCGCGCGCCTGCGCGAGAGCCACGGCGATTCGCGTGAAGTGCTGGCGGTGGTCGGTGCGGGCCACCTGCAGGGCCTGGCGCGGCATCTGAAGGAAGAAACGCGCGCCCCCGACACCATCATCGCGGACCTGGAAGCGTTGCCGAAGAAGAGCGACGTGCCGTGGTTCACCATCGCGCTGGCGGTGTTCGTGCTGGGCGGGTTCGCGTGGGGCTTCTGGCGCGGCGGCTTGGATGTGGGTTCCGAGCTGATGCTGCATTGGGTGCTGGCGACCGGCGTGCTTGGCGCGATCGGCTGTGCGATCGCGGGCGGCCATCCGCTGAGCATCCTCGTCGCTTTCGTGGCCTCGCCGATCACCCCGCTGCATCCGGCCCTCGCGTCCGGCACGCTCAGCGCGCTCACTGAGGCCTGGTTGCGCAAGCCCACCTACGCCGACTTCATGGCCCTGCGCGACGACGTGCAGAGCTGGCGCGGCTGGTGGCGCAACCGGGTCGCGCGCGTGCTGCTGAACTTCTTCCTGACCAGCCTGGGCACCGCCATCGGTGTGTGGACGGGCGGATTGCGGATGCTGGGCAAGCTGGTCGGCTGAGTTTTCGGGCGCGTGTGTCCGCTGGCCTCGAGGTCGCGAGCGAGCTCGCTCCTACGCCCCTGAGCGACTCTGCGGTTGCATGCGCTTCTGTAGGAGCCAGCTTGCTGGCGACAGGCGCATGAGGTTTCCACGCTCCGCGCCGGAAGCAGGCGCCAACGGCCGAACACCCTAACGTCCTGATCTGCGTTGACGGTTGCGCAAAGAAAACGGGGAGCATTGCCTCCCCGTTTTCGTTTCGTAATGGCGAAGGCGCTTACTCCGCCTTCAACGCCGCCACCGCAGCCGCCGGTACTGCGGCGGGCTTTCCGCGTGCGCGGCGGATCGCGCGGGCGGTGCCGTTACGCAGGTCGTCCAGCATCGCGTAGATGGTCGGCAGGAACAGCAGGCTGACTACCGTCGAGAACGCCAGGCCGCCGGCGATGGCGCGCGCCATCGGGTAGTACGGCGGGCCGTCGCCGCCGATCTGCGTCTGCGTCAGCGAGATCGGCACCATCGCCAGGATCGCCGTGCCCATGGTCATCAGGATCGGACGCAGGCGCTCCTTGCTGCCTTCCACCAGCGCGTCGGTGCGCGACAGGCCACGGCGGCGCAGGTTGTTGATGTGCTCGATCATCACGATGCCGTTGTTCACCACCACACCCATCAGCACCAGGATGCCGATGAAGGCCATGATGTTGAACTCGGTGCCGGTGAGCCAGAACAGCCAGAACACGCCGAACACCGAGAACAGCACGCCGCTCATGATGGCCGACGGGAACAGCAGCGACTCGAACACCGCCGCCATCACGACGTAGATCATGATCAGCGCGATCAGCAGGTTGAACATCATCTGCTGACTGGCTTCGGCCTCGTCCTCGAACGCCCCGGACTCGAAGCTGTAGCTGTAGCCGGCCGGGAATGCGACGGCCTTGAGCACCTCTTCCATCGCCTTGCGCGCTTCGGGCACGGTGACCTTCTCACCCAGATTGGCCTGGATGGCGACCGTGGTCTGGCGGTTCGCGCGCTGGATCTGCGTCGCGGCCGGCTTGATCGACACGTCCACCATCGCCAGCAGCGGTACCGAACGTCCATCCGGCGCGCGCACGGTGAAGCCGGCAATGTCCGACGTGTCGAACTGCTCTGCGCCGGCGAAGCGTACCCACACCGGCACCTCGGTCTCGCCGCGGCGGAACTCGCGTAGCGGCGCGCCGCGCAGGGCCAAGCCGACGAAGCTGGCCACCTCCTGCGCGCTGAAGCCGAAGGCCGCCGCGCGCTCGCGATCCACGCGCACTGATAGTTCGCTGTTCTGGTCGCCGATGTCCACGCGCACATCGCGCAGTTCCTTGCGCTTGGCCAGGATGGGCACGATGTCGTTGGCCAGTTCCACCAGCGTCGCGGTGGAATCGCCGACCAGTTGCACCTGCACGTTCTGCCCCGGCGGACCACCGCCGCCACCGCCGCCCTGGTTGCCGATGCCAATGTTGGCGCGCGCGGACTTGGGCAGGTCCTTGCGCAGCTGCTCGACGATGGCCTTCGACTCGGTGATCTTGTCGGTGTCGAAGGTGATGCGCGTGCCGCCCCAGCCCTGCTCGCTGTACCAGGAGTAGATCTGGGTGATGTTGTACTTCTTGCGGTTGGCGTCGAGGAACTTCTCGATCCGCAGCACCTCGTCCGACATCTGCTCCTTCGTGTAGGCGCCCTTCCACTGGTAGAAGATGTTGGTCTCGGTGCCGTCGTCGCCACCGAACATGTTCTTCTTGGTCAGCATGAACGGCACGATGCTGACTGCAATGATCAGCAGGATGCCCAGCACGCTCTTGCCGCGATGCTCCAGCGTCCAGCGCAGCAACTGCGCGTAGCGCTTCTGCATGCGCGGGATCAGGCCGCGCTCGGACTTCACCGCCGGCGGCGTCTTCAGGCGCGCGGAGATCATCGGGATCAGGCTCACGGCCACCAGCCACGAGGCCAGCAGCGACACCGAGATGGTGATGGCGATCTGCGACAGGTAGATGCTGAGGAAGTTGCGCTGGCCGAACAGGTTGGGCAGGAACACGATGCAGTGGCACAGCGTGCCCGCCGACAGCGCGATGGCCACGTGCCTGGTGCCCAGGATCGACGCCTGCACCGGCTGGTCCGGCATGCGCTCGCGTTCCTGGTAGATGCTCTCCACCACCACCACGGCGTTGTCGACCAGCATGCCGACCGCCAGCAACAGGCCCATCATCGACAGGATGTTGAGCGTGACGCCGGTGAAGTACATGAAGCCCAGCGTCATCACGAAGCAGATCGGGATGGCCAGCGTCACCATCAGCGTCGACGGCCAGTGGCGCAGGAAGAAGAACAGCACCGCGATCGACAGCACCAGGCCGATGGCGCCGGCTTCCGCCAGTTCCAGCAGCGAGCTGGTGACGTTGTCGCCCTGGTTGTCGATGATGATGACGCGGATGTCGCTCAGCTCCGGCTGCTTGCGGATGGCTTCCACCTCCGCCAGCGCCTTGCTCGACACATCCACCAGGTTCGCGTTGCGCTCCTTGAAGATGTCCAGGCCGATCGCCGGGCGGCCGTCGAGGCGACGCCCATAGTTCATGCGCTGCGGCTTGAGCCGGATGTCGGCGATGTCGCCCAGGCGCACGCCGGCATTGTTGATGACCAGGTCGCGCAGCTGCTGCAGGTCGGTGATCTCGCCCACCGGCTGCACGCGCAGGCGGCGTCCACCGTCGTCGATCTGCCCAGCGGAGATCGAGAAGTTCACCGCCTTGAGGCGTTCGTTGAGCTCGTTGAGGTTGAGGCTGTGCGCGGTCAGGCGATCGGGGTCGATCGCGATCTCCACCTCATTGGGCGCCGCGCCGGTGACGTCCACGCGCGCCACGCCGGGGATGCGTTCGATGCGCCGCTTGAACTCGCGGTCGATCATGTCGTACGAGCCGGTCAGGTCGCTCTGGCTGGCAAGTCGAACGCGCAGCACCGGTTCGTCGGTGGTGGAGAACTTGAAGACGTTGTAACGCTGCAGGTCTTCCGGCAGGTCGTCGCGGATCGCGTCGATGCGCTCGCGCGCCTCCGACGCCGCGATGGCGACATCGCGGTTCCAGTCGGAGAACTGCATGAAGATCTCGGCGCCGTCGGCACGCGCATTGGCATCCATGCGCTTGATGCCGGTCATCGTCGACAGCGATTCCTCCACCGGGCGCAGGATCGTGCGCTCCACCTCCTCGGGGGTGGAGCCGGTGTACGGAAGCTGCACGAAGATGAAGGGCGGCGAGACTTCCGGAAAGGCCTCCAGCGGCAGGCGGATCGCCGCGATCAGGCCGATCACGAACAGCGACACGAAGAACATGATTGCCGTGACCGGCCGCTTGATGCTGAGCTCCGCAATGGTCATGTCGAAGCGCTCCTCAGACCGGCTCGACCTGGCCGTCGGCGTCGTCCGCCACCGGCTTGCCGTGATGGCGCTTGGCGCGCTCGACGTAGTAGTCGTCGGCGCGGCGGTCCAGCAGGTCGTACACCACCGGGATCACCAGCAGCGTCAGCAGCGTGGACACCAGCAGTCCGCCGATCACGGTGATCGCCATCGGCGAACGCACCTCGGCACCCTCGCCCATCGCCAGTGCGAGCGGCAGGAAGCCGAACAGCGTGCACGTGGTGGTCATCACGATCGGACGCAGGCGCGAACGGGCACCTTCGATCAGCGCTTCGCGCTTGGCGACGCCGGCCTCGCGCAGCTGGTTGACCTTGTCGATCAGGATGATCGCGTTCTTCACCACCAGGCCGACCAGCAGGATCAGGCCGATGAACACCACCACCGACACCGGCGAGTTGGTGAGCAGCAGCGCGAGCACCGCACCGACCAGCGCCAGCGGAATGGTGAACAGGATGACGAACGGGTGCAGCAGCGATTCGAACTGCGAGGCCATCACCAGGTACACCAGGAACACCGCCAGGCCGAAGGCGAACAGCAGCGAGGTGACCGATTCGGCCAGTTCCTCGCCCTGGCCGCCGATGTGCATGCTCACGCCGGCGCCGAGCGGCTGCTTGGACACCATTTCCTGCACTTCACGCACGGCGGTGCCCAGGTCGATGTCGCGCAGGTTGGCCGAGACGATCGCCACGCGCACCTGGTCGGCGCGGTGGATCTCGCTGGGACCGGTGGTGGACACCACGTCGGCCACCTGGTCCAGCGTCACCGGACGGCTGCTGTTCGGATTGACGATGAGGCGGCGAATGCTGTCGAGCGACGCGCGGTCCGTCTCGCGGGCACGCACCAGCACGTCGATCTTGCGGTCGCGGAAGCTGTAGCGCGTGGCGACGTCGCCGCGCACCTTCTTCACCACCACGTCGGCGATCTGGCGCGTGGTCAGGCCCAGTGCGCCGGCACGATCCTGGTCGAAGCGGATCTGGATCTCCGGGAAGCCTTCCTCCACGGTCGACTTCACGTCGGCGTAGTGCTCGTTGCTGCGCAGCAGTGCCGCCATGCGCTGGCCTGCCTGCTGGATGCTCTCCAGGTCCTGCCCGCGCAGCTCGATTTCCAGCGGCGTGGAGAAGCTGAAGAGCTCCGGACGGGCGAAGTCGACCTGCGCAGCCGGATGCGCCTGCATGGTCTCGCGCAGGCGCTCGGTTTCGCGCGCCTCCACTTCCTTGCTGCCGCCGCCTTCCATCACGACGGTCAGCTTGCCGATGTTCTCGCCGCTCTCGGTCGGGTTGGCATCCAGGCGCGTGCCGGTACCGCTGACGCCGTACAGCGTGCGGATGCCGTCATCCCCGGCGTGCTTGCGCTGCAGTTCGCGCACCAGCGAGTCGGTCTCGCGCAGCGGCGTGCCGGGCGGCAGTTTCACCGTCATTTCGAACCGGTCCTGCGCCAGCTGCGGAATCAGGTCCGCACCCAGCAGCGGCACCGCCAGCAGCGTCAGCACGAAGGCCAGACCGGCCGAACCGAGCACCAGCCAGGGACGGGCGAGCGCGCCGGGCAGCAGCTTCAGGTAACCGCGTTCGGCACGGCCATACGGCGCCATCGCAAGATCGCTGGCCTTGCGCATCACCGGACCGACCACGGCGACCAGTCCGCGCCAGGCGCGCACGACCAGCCACGCCAGGCCGAAGAACCCGCCACGCGTGCCCACGCCGATGCCGTGCTGGACCGCGGCGATGGGCTTCTGCAGCTTCGACTTGGGCTGCCAGCGCGGATGCGGCTCCTCTTCCGGGAAAGACATCGGCGGACGGCCTTTCAGCGCGCTCAGCATCGGGATCAGCGTCATCGACACGATCAGCGAGATGCCGATGGCCAGCGCCACGGTGAGCGCCTGGTCGCGGAACAGCTGACCCGCGATGCCCTGCACGAACACCAGCGGCAGGAACACCGCGATGGTGGTCAGCGTGGACGCGACCACGGCCATGCTCACCTCGCGCGTGCCGGCGATGGCGGCATCGAGCACGCCCAGGCCGCGTTCGCGCGCCTTGGCGATGCTCTCCAGCACCACGATCGAGTCGTCCACCACCAGGCCGGTCGCCAGCGCCAGACCACCCAGCGACATGACGTTGAGGCTCAGGCCCATCTGGCCCATGAAGAAGAACGTGGCGATGATCGAGACCGGCAGCGACAGGCTGATCACGAACGTGCTCCAGCCATCGCGCAGGAACAGGAAGATGATCAGGATGGCGAGCATGCCGCCGATCACCGCGTCCTTCTTGACGTCGCTGATGGCGTGGCGGATGAACTGCGACTGGTCGTCGATGGTGGTCAGTTCGATGTCCGGCGGGATCTGCTCCTTCAGCTCGTCCAGCCGCTTCTGCACCGCATCGGCGGTCGCGACGGTATTGGCGTCGCCTTCCTTGTAGATCGCCAGCTCGACGGCTTCCTTGCCGGCCAGGCGGATGATCGCCTCGCGCTCCTTGAAGCCCTGGCGCACGTCGGCGATGTCCTTCAGGCGCACGGGCATGCCGCCAGCGATCGAAGCGCTGCTGCCGGAGTTGGCGTTCTGCACGGCGGCCGCGGCGGCCATCGCGTCGGCCGAACCGGTCTGCGCGGCGATCGCGGCCATCTGGGCGGCCGCACTGGCTGCGGCGTTGTCGCCACCGCTCTGCGTGGTCACCAGCATCTCGCGCATTTCCGGCACGCTGGCGAACTGGTTCACCGTGCGCACGAGATAGCGCTGCGAGCCTTCTTCCAGGCGCCCGCCGGAGATGTTGATGTTCTCCTGCTGCAGGCGCTGGATGACGTTGTCGATGGGCAGGTTGAGCTGCGCGATCTTCTGCTGGTCGATGTCGACCTGGATTTCATCTTCCAGACCGCCGCCCACCTTGACCGCGGCCACGCCTTCGACCGGCTCCAGCTTCTTCTTCAGGTCGTCGTCGGCGTAACGGCGCATGCCCGTCAGCTGGCGCATGGCTTCGGTTTCGCTGCTGGCCTCGGTCTTGGGCGACAGCGCGATGCGCAGGATCGGCTCGGTCGACGGATTGAAGCGCAGCAGCACCGGCGCCTTTGCCTCCAGCGGCAACTGCACGACTTCCATCTTGTCGCGCACCTCCAGGCTGGCCTGGTCCATGTCGGTGCCCCAGGCGAACTCGAGCACGACGTCGCTCTGCCCGGTGCGCGAAACCGACTTGAGTTTGCGCAGGCCCTTGACCACGCCGACGGCCTCTTCGACCGGTTCGCTGATCAGCGTCTCGATTTCCGCCGGCGCCGCACCGGTGTATTCGGTGCGGACGGTCAGCGTCGGATAGCTCAGGTCCGGCAGCAGGTTGACCTTGAGGTCGCCCAGCGCGATCAGGCCAAACAGTACGAAGGTGAGCGTCACCATCATCACCGTCACCCGACGGCGCGTGGAGAACTCCACCAGATTGAAGCCGGAACCGCTCGCAGGTTGCGTCACGTTCGCTCTCCGCGATTACTGCTTGCTGTCGTT